>JALTMS010000037.1 GCA_027001345.1 Acidobacteriota bacterium
ATTCGGGCCACTGCCGGCCGGCCCGGTGCCGGACGAACTCGTGCGTCAGCACGATCACCGCCATGACCTGGTAGGGGAGATCCCAGTAGGCCAGACCGAGAAACGCCCCGCCGACGCCGTAGCCGACCAGCGACACCTGGCACATGGACGCGAGCCGCGCAGCCCACTGATGCTCGGGCCGGCCGGCAGTGGCCCGAATGGTTCGCGATGCCAGCCGCCAGGCCAGGGCCCACAACGCCAGGAACAGGAACAGGCCAACGAATCCCTGCTCCCCCAGGACCTCGAAGTAGATGCTGTGGGCGTCATGATAGTTGGTCGGCTCGGGTGCATAGATGTAGAAATAATCCGGCTGGAAGACCTGAAACCCGCCGCCCGTGAGCGGGTGGTCCCGGGCCAGGTTCCAGGCAAAATACCACGCGTTGATCCTGCCCATCGCCGAGGCGTCTTCCTCGTAGCTCTCGATGGTGCCCATGCGCTCGAACCAGCGCTCGGGCATCATGGCGAGCGCCAGCGGAACGGCGAGCGCCAGCACCAGTATCATCCTGGCCCGCTGCGGGCTCTTGAGCACCAGGAACAGTCCCACCGCCGCCGCCGCAAGAAACGCCCCCCGGGAGTAGCTTGCGAGCACCGAAGCCAGACACAGCAGCATGGCCACGCCCAGGGCGCGCCGGACCCAGGGGGATCCGGCCTCGAGCTGCAGGTAGCGCATGAGGGGAAGGACGACAATGGTCGCCAGGGCGATCTCGTTGTTCCCGGCGATGAAACTCTCGGGCGGCCCCCAGACCCGATAGCTGCCCCCGGTGGCGATCGTGAACACGCCCCCCTTGATGCCGAAGAAGCCGATCGACAGGGCCATGACCCAGACCAGGGTGTGGAGCTGCGTGCGATTGGAAATCACCAGCAGCGTCGACAGGATCATGAGCTGGATCTTGAGCGAGCGGGTCAACTCTTCCCATGACGTCGCCGGATCGAACGCGGCAGCCGTGCTGACGCACTGCCAGAGCACGAAGGCACCCCAGATCCACAGCAGCCCGGCGCGCGGCAAGGCGATTCTCCGCCCGGAGACGAGCATGCCGAGCAGGGTGGCGCCGGCAGCGGCCTGGACGAAAGGCATGCTGTAGGCGAAGCCCCAGGCGAGGCGGTGGGGATTCATGTAGCTGAGCCAGGACCACACATAGATCCCGATGTGCGGCCGCCGGAGGGCGGCCAGGACACCGGCCGCGACGACCAGTGTGATGACGAGGTCCCTCATACCCTGTCACCCCCCACCTGCACCGGGGCCAGCAGGCGCGAGGCGATGGTCTCGACCCGCCGTGCGTTCTCGTCCCAGGTCAGGGGCCGCGCCAGGACGGTCTGCGCCGCGGCGGCCCCGAGACGCGCCCGGAGCCCGGGCTCGTCGCACATCCGCTCGAGCACGGCGCGAAATGCCCCCGGTGCGGCGGGATCGAACAGCAGGGCATCCCTGCCGTCGCTCAGGATCTCGCGGATGTTGGGCGTATCCGGCGCCACGATGGCCCGGCCCAGCACCATGTACTCGAACAGCTTGAGTGGCGAGGCATAGTCCACCACCGCCGGCTGCAGGGCCACATCGAAGGCGGCCACATGGCGCGCCACCTCGTCCCGGGCGACGATCCCGGTCACCGTGATCCGGTCCTGCACCCCCAGCTCCCTGGCCCGTGCTTCGATTCCGGGGCGCGCGGGGCCGTCGCCGACGAGCAGGAAATGCAGGGGCTGGCCCGGCCGGCCGGCGATCACCTCGACCACCTTGTCGAGCCCGTGCCATTCCCGCGCAAAGCCCGTGAAGCCGAGCACGGTGCGCCCCGCCAGGCCCAGCTCCGCCTTCGCCCTCTCCGCCGCCGGGATCTCCCGAAACCGGCGCGGTTCCACGCCGTTGGGAATCACCGTGATCCGCTCCGCGGGGACGCCGGCGGCACGCACCCGGTCTGCCAGCACCTGCGTCACCGGCAGGACGTGGTCGGCTCCCCGCCAGGCATAGCGTTCGCTCCAGGCCGCCAGCCGATCCAGGGCGATACCGTCGTAGCGGCCCCG
>JALTMS010000038.1:0-1311 GCA_027001345.1 Acidobacteriota bacterium
CGCCGGCCCGCGGGTCGATACCGAATTCCTGGAGCAAGGCCTGGGCCCGCATCGGATCGCGCCAGGGATCGATCTGTTCGAAAGTGATGTGGGCCGGGTTGGCTGCCGCGATGCGATCGATGATGGCCCGGATCTCACCCAGGGCATCGGCGCCGGCCTGTCCCGCATCGGTGAGGAACGAGACGATCCGCACGTCGGCGTCGAGGCTGCCGAGCAGGCGCTCGGACTGGTCGGACAGAGAATAGAAACCCGAGCCCGTCCAGTCCCACTCGGTGTAGTACTTGTGGGCGAAGTAGTTCGCCAGGCCCAGCAGCGTCGCCGCAGCGAGCAGGGCGATGGCGACCTGACCTCCAGCGCTCCACTTGCGATGGGACATCCTACTTCCCCTTCGAGATTTCGATCAGCCTTGCGGTGGCGAAGACGAAAAAGATGATGCCGCTGACGGGGTAGAGGGCTCGCCGAGTGCTGACCACGCCCTTGGCGAAGGTGTCGAGGGTGTCGAGCAGATTGAGATGGGTCCAGACCGTGTTCCAGGGTCCGCTCTGGGCGAGCTGGCTGCCAAACAGCGGAGCGACATACAACGAGAGCACGGCGACGAAGCCGACGATGGCAGCGACGATCTGGTTGCGGGTCAGGGCCGAGGCGCAAACCGCGGCGGCGAGGAAGAAGCCACCCACCAGCACCATGCCCAGCAGGCCCGCCATCGCGGCTCCCAGGTCCACCTCGCCGAAGCGGGCGAGCAGCCCGAGATAGATCGGAAACGGCGTGAGCAATACCAGGTAAAAGCCCAGGCCGGCGAGAAACTTGCCCAGGGCGACCTGGTTCTCGGTGATCGGCGCGGTGAGCAGGGTTTCGATGGTGCCCGTCTGGCGCTCTTCGGCAATCAAGCGCATGGCGATCACCGGCAAGGCCACCAGCAGCGGCAACCAGAAGAGGGTGGCGGTGAACAGCGCTCGCTGCATTTCGATGGCCGGAAGCGAGTAGACCCCGGAGATGCTCACCACCGACCAGAAGGACAGTCCGGTGAAAAACCACAGGGCCGTGAGTACGACCCAGGCCAGAGGCTGGAGGAAGGTGGAACGCAGCTCCCTGCCGGCGACCAGCAGGGCAGGCATCGGGCCGCTCATCACTGCACCTCCTCGCTTGTGGCGGCAGCTTCCGTTTCCTCCGCCACATCGGTGGTCAGGGTATGGAAGATCTCCTCGAGGCTCAGTTGCCGCCGGGTCAGCTCCCGCAGCCGAAGGCCATCGCGCGCAGCTCGCTCGAATAGCTGCTGCCGGGGGTCGATGTCGGCGGAGAGCAGCACCCGCA
>JALTMS010000038.1:1321-8348 GCA_027001345.1 Acidobacteriota bacterium
CTGGACGACGGCTGGCTGCGGGTGCTGCTCTCCGCCAGGCCCTCGATCCAGGTGGCGAGTCGATCCCGTTGCTCGTCGGGGATCTCCACCGTGATTCGGGTGCCGGCTCCCGAGCGGTTGCGCAGGGCCTCGGTGGAATCCTCGGCGATCACGCTGCCCTTGCGGAAGATCACCACCCGGTCACAGACCTGCTCGACCTCGGGCAGGATGTGTGAGGAGAGCAGGATCGTGTGCTCCCCGCGGAGCCTGCGGATCAGGTCGCGTACCTCGAGCACCTGATTCGGGTCGAGGCCCACGGTGGGCTCGTCGAGGACCAGCACCCGCGGCTGGGCGACCAGGGCGTCGGCCAGTCCGACCCGCTGACGGTAGCCCTTCGAGAGGGTGCCGATCACCCGCTTGCGATAGTCGGCGATGCCGCACAGCTCGGCAGCTTCCTGCTCGCGCTGCCGCCGCTGTCGGGCGGGCACGCCCTTGAGCCCGGCGCGGAAGCGCAAGTACTCGCCGACACGCATTTCGGGATACAGTGGGGTGCTCTCTGGGAGATAGCCGATCATTCGGCGGGTGAGCATCGATTCCCGGACCACGTCGTGACCATCGACCAGGGCCTGGCCCCGGTCGGGTGGTAGAAAACCACAGAGGATGCGCAGCGTGGTGGTCTTGCCGGCGCCGTTGGGCCCGAGGATGCCGAGGATTTCCCCCTTGTCGGCACGAAAAGAAACCGACCGCACGGCCCTGACGGAAGCGAAGTTCTTCGACAGTTCGCGGATCTCGATCATGGCTCGCCGTCCGCACTTGGATTGAGGTTCTCAGAGTCATCGGTCGAAGTGACCGGCGCGATTATAGCCCCTGCCGGGAAAGTGCAACTACTCGATGTCCGGCGGGGAGGGGCGGTAGGTGAAGGGGGGCACTTCGACTCGCACCCGGGTGCCGAAGAAACGGTAGTCCCGGTACTCCACCACCCGGCGGCTGGTGATGCGGCGTTGACCCCGATGGACCTGGCGGAAGGTGCGCAGCTCGACTCGGGTCGGATAGGTCAGGCCGTCGTGCTCGAAGCCGAAATCCACTTCCATCTCGAGCCCCTCGGGGGGCGGGGCGACAGAGAAGCCCAGTACGCGAAAGGCCGTGAGAAAACGCTCGAGTTCCGCCAGGATCCGGTCTTCCTGGAAGTTGGGCCGGGCGACGACCTTCAGCACGTTGCCCGTTCGATACTCCACCTCGGCCACCCCTGACCACTCGGTGATCCGCTTGCCTTCGCCCGCGGGAGCGGAAGAAATCCAGCTCAGAGGAATCGCCAGCTTCCAGGGTGTGGTGTGCCACTGGCCGACCTGGAAGCGGAGGGTCGAGCGCACGGTCGGCGAGAAGATCTGGCTCCAGAGGTAAGGGTCGGGGAAGGGCAGGTCGACCCGCCGCTCGCGGCGGCCCGACGAGCCGGGGCGAGTCCGCAGCCCCCGAAAGCCTCCCGGCAGGTTCGGATCTGTGACCAGCAGGTAATCGTAGTCCTGGCTCTTCTCCCTGCCGGCGCCGTCGTTGTCGTAGCGGGTTCGACGGATTCTCTCGGTGCAGGAAAAACCCCGTGCCTGCTGGCGGTAGGCCTCGGCCTTGGCTTCGAGGACCTGGGCGATTTCGTCGGGCAGGGGAGCCCAGCCATTACCCTCTGCCTGCCGGGTCGGAGTGCCGGCCTGACTCGCCGCTCCGACCAGCAGCAGCGCTGCGACGATCCACACCCGTTTCACGGGAAGAGTTCTCCGGCGCCGGCAAGAAAGCTGTGTCGGGCTGCCTCGCGGTGGATCTGGAGTACGCGCCGTTCGCCCTCCGCGCCGAGCCAGGAGGCCACCAGGGAGCTTTCTCGGGCCAGGTCGGTGCCGGAGACCGTGGTGTTGTCGGTGCAGATCGCCACCGGGATGCCCCGTTCGAGGAAGGTCAGCAGCGGGTGGGGCTGCTCGGCCGAAACCGCGCCGGTCTGGTAATTGCTCGTCGGACAGCACTCCACCAGCAGGCCATCCCGCTCGAGGCGAGCCAGCAGCGCCTTGTCTCGCACCGCGCTGCAGCCGTGGCCGATACGGGTGGCTCCCAGTTCGTCGATGGCCTCCCAGATGTATTCCGGCCCGGCATCCTCGCCGGCATGGGCGGTGATGCCCAGGCCGCCGGCCTGGGCGATCTCGAAGGCATCTCGAAACAGCCGTGGCGGATTGCCTCGCTCGGGGCCGGCGATGTCGAAGCCGATGACTCCGGTTCGTTCGTGGAGGTGCTGGGCTTCGGCGATCGCCTGACGAGCGAGGATCTTGGCGATGTGGGGACCATGCTGTCGCATGGCGATGACGATCAGCCCGCAGTGGATCTCCGGATGATCGCGACGGACGCGATTGAAGCCCGAGAGCACGGCGCGGATCGCCTGCCGGACGGTCAGGCCGGCGTAGGTGTGGATCAGTGGGGAGTAGCGCAGTTCGAGGATGCGTACGCCCGCCTCGAGAGCGGCGCGGACGATCGCCTCGGAGATGGCCTGCAAGTTCTCGTAGAACTGGGTGATCCAGAGGGGATAGTGGAACTTGTCCAGGTAGGCGAGCAGCGAGCCCTCCTCGCCGGGCTGGATCTCCAGGCGCCGGCGCATCTCATCGGCGTCTTCGACGGGGTTGAGGCCGTGGCGGACGAGCATCTGCCAGGTGGTGGCGAAGGGGATCGACCCGTCCACATGTTGATGCAACTCCACCTTGGGCGCTGCTCGGAGTGTTTCGGAAACACGCGTCTTTGCCCTGGTCACAGCTATTCCCAAGTCGCTTCACAGGCACCCAGGCGGAGCGTGCGAGCCCATCGGGGGCGCTGGGGGACGCGGGGGAACAGCTCCAGATTGGCTCCCCCCTGCGGGCAGCGAGCGCAGGCCGTCGTGGTCTTCCAGGCGTGCCGGAACACGCAGTCCTCGAGGGAATACCAGACCCCGTACTTCCAGCAGTAAAAGTCGTCGCCGGGTCCTCTCAATCCATCCGGCACATCAATCCCTTCCCCGCTATCCGCGAGCCTGGATACGCCGGAGAACCTCCACCTCCTCGGGGAAGTCGCCTTCCTCGTGCTTGCTGAAGATTCTCTCACCATCGACCCAGACATCGAAGATACCCCCGCTGCCGCGGTTGAGTTCGCTGTCGATGCCCAGGTGCTGCTTGAGATAGGCCGCGAGACTCGCGGCCCGAGGTTCGTAATTTCAAACCCCGCAGTAATGAATGACGACTTTCATCGCTGCTCTCCTCGGCCGGGTCGACGACCAGGGTGGTGCCTCCCGGGGAGAGTCAACTTACCCTGGATCGGCCTCCGATGCGAGAGCCGAAAGGGACGAGCCGCTCACTCGCGCACTGGGGCCGGGGCGTGAGAGAGGACCACGCGATTGCGGCCTGATTCCTTGGCCTCGTAGAGTGCGGCGTCCGCAGCCCGCAGCACTTCCTCGCCCGAACGGGGGGTGCGGGGATTGAAATCGGCGACACCGACGCTGATGGTCACCACTCCGGCCGGCGGATTGGCGGGGTGGGCGATCGCCGCCGCCTCGGTCATCTCGCGCAGGCGCTCGGCGACCAGCATCGCCCCTTCACCGCTGGTTTCGGGCAGCAGGCAGACGAATTCCTCACCGCCATAGCGGAAGGCGGAGTCCGAGGTGCGAATGCTCTCGTCGATGATCTGGGCGACGGCCTGCAGCGTTTCGTCTCCCGCCTTGTGCCCGAGCGTGTCGTTGTAGTTCTTGAAACGGTCGATATCGATCATCAACACCGAGTAGGGGTGTTGAAAGCGCTGGCAGTGGCCGCAGAGAGTGCGGAACGCATCGTCGAAGGCGCGCCGGTTGGGAATGTTGGTCAGGCCGTCGACCATCGCCATCGTTTCGAGCATCCGGTTCTGCGCCGCCAGCTTCTCCTCGAGAGCCAGAACGCGCTCACCTGCGCGGATGCGCACCATCAGCTCGTCCCGGTCGAAGGGCTTGGTGATGTAGTCGTCGGCGCCGGCGTCGATGCCCCGAACCACGTCCGACTTCTGAGTCCGGGAAGTGAGGAGGATGACGTAGACGTAGGGAGCGCTTTCGTCTTCTCGGGAGGAGCGGATTCTCCGGACCAGTTCCAGCCCGTCGATGTTCGGCATCTCCCAGTCGGCGATCACCAGCCGCGGGTGCTCCTCGCCGAGAATCCTCCAGGCTTCCAGGCCGTCGGCCGCAGCCAGGACCTCGTGCCCCATCGAGGCCAGCGCGCGGCCGAGCATGCGCCGAGATACGGTGTCGTCTTCTGCGATCAGGATGCGCACGAATCTACTCGAAGCTGCGAAGGAATTCCGTCAGTCGGCCGATCTCCACTTCGAGTGTGCCGGCCAGCGCCGGTGCGTCGGAGAGATTCTCGTTGCGCGCCTGGGTCTCGATGTTCAGGGCAGTGTCGCGGATGGCCAGTGCGGAGAGATTGGCGGCAGCCCCCTTGATGCTGTGAGCGACGCTCGCCACCTCGTCGGCCTGGCCGGCGGCAATGGCGCTGCGAAGCTGCTCCATCCGTCCGGGAACGTCGTCGAGGAAAATCTCCAGCAGTTCCTTGTAGAACTCGCGGTCGTCGCCGGCCCGAGCCAGGCCGTCTTCCAGGTCTACGGGGCAGGCGGTATCGGTGGCCATTGAGCCTCCCTACTTGGCGGGACTCCTTCCCTGGGAGTCGGTCGCCCGGCGTGTTCCCCACCACCTGCCCGCCCCGCGGGACGTCGCACCGGAGAATCTAGGGTGATCCGCGTGCAAAATGCCAGCCCTCCCGCTAAGGTTTTTGCTCACAGTGAGGTACGACATGCCCAGCAGCCCCACGAGATCCCTCGACACCGTTCCCAACCCGGCTCCGCAACGACCTTACAGGGTCCGGATGGAGGCGCCGGAGTTCACCTGCCTGTGCCCCCGGACCGGCCAGCCCGACTTCGCCACGATCACCATCGACTACGTTCCGGGCCCCCTGCTGGTGGAACTCAAGGCCCTCAAGCTCTACCTCTGGTCCTGGCGCGAAGAGGGGATTTTTCACGAGGCGGTGGTCAACCGCATCGCGGACGACCTGGTGGCGGCCTGCGAGCCCCGCTGGATTCGGGTCACCGGCGCCTTCAAGGTGCGTGGCGGGATCACCACCACGGTGGTCGCCGAGGCCGGTGTGTTGCCGGCCGACGCTGCCCGGCTGCCCGGCGAGGAGAAGTGACGATGAGCCATCCAGTCCCCGAAAGGGTCATGCTCTTTCCCAACCGAGAGGTGGGTATCGCCTGGTCTGACGGCCGAGAAGACTATCTCTCGTCTCGAGCGTTGAGAATCGCCTGCCCCTGCGCCGAGTGCGTCGATGAGATCACCGGCGAGCGCCGGTTGGACCCCGAGCGCGTGCCGGAGGACCTGCGCATCGATCGCTGGGAGACGGTCGGCCGCTACGCGTTGCGCTTCCATTTCTCTGATGGTCACGATGCCGGCATCTTCACCTTCGAGTCGTTGCGCGCGCAGGCGGGGTGAGACCGGCGACCGCGCCCATGCGTCGAGTACAGGCCCACGGAGCGCGACCAGAAGGGCTCGGGCCGCTCCGCCCGTGCCCTTCTGTGCGCTGTCGTCAGGGGATCACGCGCTCGATCTTGACCTCTTCGGAGGGTTGGCCGGAATCGGTGCCCAGCGCCTCGAGGCGGGTGAGCGTCTGCTGGCCTTCCACCACTTCCCCAAAGATGGTGTGCTTGCCGTCGAGCCAGGGCGTGGCGACGAAGGTGAGGAAGAACTGGCTGCCGTCGGTACCGGGGCCGGCGTTGGCCATCGACAGCAGGCCGGGACGGTCGTGCCGCACTGCGGGGTCGAACTCGCCGGCGAACTGATAGCCCGGACCGCCGGTGCCGCTGCCGAGGGGGCATCCGCCCTGGGCCATGAAGCCGGGAATCACCCGGTGGAACGTCAGCCCGTCGAAGAAACCCAGCTTGGCCAGGTACAGGAAGCTGGTCACGTGCATCGGTGCCACTTCGGGCATCATCCGAATCACCACCGTGCCCTGGCTCGTTTCCATGGTGATCCGGTACTGCTTGTCGGGATCGAACGTGGCAGGTTGGGGGGGCGGCACGCTCAGCCGCCAGCGCGGATGGCTCCGGTCGACGCTGGCCTCGGCCAGCAACTCTTCGATGGTCACGAGATCTCCTCTCAGTTTCGAGCCAGGCCGCGGTGGAGGGTGATCAGTTGCTGCACCACTTCCGGGTCGGCCAGGGTGGTCAGATTGCCCAGGTCCTCGTACTGCCCGGCAGCGATCTTGCGCAGGATCCGGCGCATGATCTTTCCGCTGCGAGTCTTCGGCAGGCCCGGTGCGATGAGGATCGCATCGGGAGTCGCCACGGGACCGATCACGTGACGCACCTGCTCCTTGAGGGCACCCTCCACCTCGCCGCCGGCCATGCCCTCGGCTGTGGAGTTGAGGATCACGTAGGCGAAGATCCCCTGGCCCTTGATTTCATGAGGGTAGCCGACCACCGCGGCTTCGGCCACGGCCTGATGGGAAACCAGGGCGGACTCGACCTCCGCGGTGCCCATGCGGTGCCCGCTGACGTTGATCACGTCATCGACTCGGCCGGTGATCCAGTAGTAGCCGTCCTCGTCGCGGCGACAGCCGTCGCCCGTGAAATAGAGCCCCGGATAGCGGGAGAAGTAGGTCTCGTGGAAACGCTCGTGATCGCCGTAGACCGTACGGGCCTGCCCCGGCCAGGTGCGCTCGATGCAGAGGTTGCCTGCCACACCGTTGCCCTCGAGCACCTGGCCGTCGCCATCGAGCAGCAGGGGCTTGATGCCGAAGAAAGGAAGCGTGGCCGACCCCGGCTTGAGCGGTGTGGCTCCCGGCAGCGGCGTGATCATGATGCCGCCGGTTTCCGTCTGCCACCAGGTGTCGACCACCGCGCACCTGCCCTCGCCGACCACGTCGTGGTACCAGCGCCAGCTCTCGGGGTTGATGGGCTCCCCGACGGTACCCAGTATTCGCAGGCTCTTGCGCTGATAGCGGCGAACGAAGTCATCCCCGGCGCGAGCGATGGTGCGAAT
>JALTMS010000039.1 GCA_027001345.1 Acidobacteriota bacterium
CAGCAGGGCGTCGGCGGCCTGTCGGTCGCCCATTTTCAGCGCCGCCAAAGCCTCGTACCACAGCAGCGCACCACAGGGCAGGCCCTCGATCCGGGCCACTTCCCGACCGCTGCGAAGAACCCGTCGTGCCGTTGCTGGATCATGGGCGAGGAGCAGGCTGATGCCCTGGTAGAGCCGAGCGTCGGCCAGCGCCGGGCGGCGTGCGGCGATCTCACCGAAGAGGCTGGCAGCGCGATCCCAGCGACCGGCGGCGTAGGCCTGGGCCGCGGCTTGCCACAAGGCCGGCAGACCCTGCTCGCCGCGGAGGACCAGAGGCGAGGAAAGGGGCATCGGCTCGATCACGGCGGCAGCAGCCGAGTGCGAAATCGTGCCTGCTCGCCAGACGGGGAGCAGCAGCGCCGCCAGCGCGAAGGCGGCGGCCAGGGTGCCCAGGGCCCAGCTTCGAGGGGCGGTCCGGCGCCGATTGCGCCGCATTTCGCGCCGCAAGAGCGCGTGGGTCCACTGCCGGCGTGCCTCGAAGGCCCGGCGTTCGGCTGGCTGCAATCCGTCGGTTTCGAGGGTGCGGAAGACCTCCAGGTCGGCTGCCAGCAGGGCGCAGGGACCGCAACCTCCAGCGAGATGGGACTCGAAGCGGTGCTGGCGTTCGGCAGGCAGGCGGCCCTCGACAAGCTGCTCGACCTCGGACGAGGAAAGGTAGCCGCAGCCAAGGGGGGGAGGAGTGTGTGGATTTGCGGAGTTCATGAGCCGCTGTCCCCAAAGCCGCTTTCCGCCATGCAGCGGCGTAGCTTGCGCTGGCCCGCGATCAGGACGGCCCGGGCACCACTGGGATTGGTCAGGGCCAGCCGCTCGGTCAGTTCCGCCAGGGTGGTTTCGTCGAAGTACTGTCCGATGATCACCGCACGCTCGATTTCCGGCAGGCGACCCAGGCAGCGGGTGAGCGCAGCCAGGCGCTCCTGGCGGGCGGCGCCGGCATCGGGTTGATCTTCGCTGCCGGCCTGGAGAATCTCGGCCATCTCTTCGGTGCTCTCGGCGGTGACCTCGTCGAGGTGAGTCCGCCAGCGGCGACGCAGGTTGGAAAGGCGATTGTGGGCCAGGCGAAAGAGCCAGGTCTTCAGCTGGCTCTCGCCCCGGAAGCGATCGAGGCCTCGGATCAGGTCGATGTAGAGTTCCTGGTTCATCTCGGCAGCCAACTCCGGGTTGCCGATACGGCGGCGGAAAAAGCCCAGCGTCAGCGGGCCGTAACGCTCGAAGAGGATCATCACGACTTCCTCCCGCTGCTGGCCACGCTGATAACGCTCGACGAGCTGTTCGTCGCTGAGGCCCTGCATTTCGGCGCTGCTGGCTCCGGCCGCCAAGGCATACTCTCCGCTGATGACGGGACCATCATAGGCGACCGAGGCGCATTTGCGGGAGCCGAGCGCTGGGCGGCCACGAGTTCCGCGTAGACGCCCCCGCGCTCGAGCAGTGCGCTGTGGCTACCCTCCTCGACGATCTGCCCTCCGGAGACCACCAGGATACGGTCGGCCATCTTCACGCTGCTCAGGCGATGGGCGACGATGATCCGCGTGCACTGGAGTTCGGCCAGGGCAGCGGCGATGCGCGCTTCGGATACGGCATCCACTTCGCTGGTCGCCTCGTCGAGGAGCAGGATGCGCGGCCGGCCGAGCAGGGCCCGGGCCAGGGCCAGACGTTGGCGCTGGCCGCCGGACAGGCAGGCGCCACCGGCAGACAGGGGCGTGTCATAGCCCAGGGGCATGGCCAGGATCTCGTCGTGGAAGCCCGCCCGTTGGGCGGCCTCCACGATTTCCTCGAAGGGAGCCTGCGGGTGGCGCAGGGCGATGTTCTCGCGAATCGTCAGGGCGAAGATGTGAGAGCGCTGGGTGACCACACCCACCTGCTGTCGTACCCGGTCGAGGGATAGCGTCTCCAGGTCGCGACCATCGAAGAGCACTCTTCCCCGGGTGGCGCGGTGGAGGCCGATCAGCGTTCGGGCGAGGGTGGTCTTGCCCGCACCCGAGGGACCGACGATGGCGACGCACTGTCCAGCGCTGATCCGCAGGTCGATTCCGTCGAGCACCGGGATCTTGCCATCGTAGGAGAACGACAGGTTCTCCGCGGTGATGGCTCCGGCGATCAGCACGGGCAAGCCAGGCTTCTCCTGCTCGGGTGTCGCGTCGAGGATCTCGTCGATGCGTTCGACGTGGGAACCGAGCTGCTGCAGGCCAGTGGCCGTATCGACGAAGTTGCCCAGGGGCATCAACACGCCACCGGCCAGGGCCTGGAGGGCCAGCATGGTGCCCAGCGAGAGGGAGCCGGCGAGCACCTGAAGAGCGCCGCAGAGCAAGATGGCCATCGGCGCGGCGATGCGTAGCGCTCCAGTGAGAGATTCGGCGACCTGGGAGATGCGCTCTCGGGCCGCCGTGGCGTCAAGTTCCTCGCTCCAGGCTCCTGACCAGTGATCCACCGCCCGGCGGGCGCAGCCCAGGGCTTTGAGGGTTTCCATGCCCGACAGCAGCTCCACCAGACGGGTGCGGGATCGGGAGACGGCGATCAGCTCTCGGGAGGTGCGCTCGCTGAGTTGCCGGCGGAAAACGAAGAAGACCAGCCACTGGAATGTGCCGAGGAGCAGGGTCAGGGCTCCCATCACGGGGCTGGCGAGAAAAAGGGCGCAGAGGTAGATGCCGATCATCATCCCGTCGAGGAGCGTGGACAGGGCCGTGGCGGAGAGTGCTGCCCGCAAAGCGTGCTGGCTTTCGAAGCGAGAGAGCAGATCTCCCGGCGGGCGATCGAGAAAGAAGCGGTATGGCAAGCTCGCCAGGTGATCGACGAAGTGGGTGCCCATCTCGCCGTCCGCCGCGCGGCGCAGCCTCAGCAGGCTGCCGCTGCGGGTCAGGGAGAGCAGCAGGTGGGCACCGATGACGGCGAGCAGGCCCAGCGCCAGCAACCCCAGAAGATCGCGTTCGGAACGGGGTACGATACGGTCGACGAGAACACCGGTCAGTAGCGGCAGCGCCAGGGCGCTGACTTGCAGTCCAGCGGATGCTGCGAAGGCCAGGGCCAGGGCGCGACGGTAGGCGAGTAGCTGCCGCGCCACCCGGACCAGTCCTCCCCGTCGCTCCACGCCAGTGTCGAAATCCGGTCCGGGCGAGAGTTCGATGGCCACTCCCGTCAGGGCCTCGTCGAGCGCCTCTTGCGCGACGAAGATCCGCCCCAGGGCCGGATCGACGATCCAGGCCCCCTTGCGGGTGGTGCGCTCGAAGACCACGAAGTGGTCGAAGTTCCAGTGCAGAATCGCTCCCGAGCCGAGTCGGCGCAGATCCTCGGGCTCGATGCGTACACCCCGCGCCCGGAGGCCCAGCTCCCGGGCGGCTTCCACCAGGGCCTGGGCGGTCACGCCGTCCCGCCCTGATCCCACTCGGGAGCGAACCGCGGGCAGACCGATCCGCCGGCCGTGGAGGGCCAGGGTCATGGCCAGGCAGGCGGCGCCACAGTCCGAGGCCTCGAGCTGCTGGACGAAGGGAACTCGAGCGAAGCGACGGAACCCCCCCGCGGGGATCGAGGCTGAGATCTTCGGCATTTCTTCCGCGGTGAAGCGTCGAGACCAGGCGGCGGGGCGGAAGACTCGCGCCAAGCTGCCGCCATCCTGCTTCTCGTCCGTACTGTCCGGGCCTTGCTGTCGTCCGTCCTTCATCGCGTCTCCCCGGGTGTCTTCAGCGCTGTGGCTGACCGATCGGCCTCACTGCGCATAGAAACCCCGGGGGCTCTTTTTTCACGGGCGCAGCAGAGAAAACCGCTTTTCTCGTGGCCGCTGTGAAAGTGGCAGCCCTCGGTGTCGACAGGGGGTGAACACGTCGAACAGCCAGGGCGGAATCAGCCGCCCCTCGGCAACCCGGCGACAGACAACGAAAGGAGAAAGACCATGACCCGCAAGCAGATCATTCAGGCCTGGCGCGACGGCGAGTTCTACGGAGAACTCGACGACCAGCAGCGTGCCCGAATCCCCGCCAACCCAGTGGGCCTGCCCACAGTTTCCGACGACGACCTGCACTTCGCCTCCGGAGGAGCCGCGGGGGTACCCAGACCACCCCGTCGTCCCCACTCTCGCGGATTTCTCTCCATCGGCAAGTACTGCACCAGCGACATCTGCTGCTGCCCCTTCTGACGCCCGCAGGCCATGCGGGGCCTCGGCGACCTCGCTTCCACGGAGGGGGTCCGGGGAAACGACGAGTCCAACGGGGCCACCATCATCCCGCCCCCGGCCGCCGACGCAATACTTCGGTGGCCGGGGGCTTTTTCGTCCCGCCGCCGTGAAGGCGATCGCTCCGGGTGTCAACAGGAGGTGAGCAATCGCTGTTGACAGGAGAAATACGATGAACGAGCAGAAGCTGCTTTCCGCCCTGGCCCTTGGTGAACGGATGGCGCAGCCTGACGGCGCGGGAAGCTGGAGCCCATCGCTGGCACGGCGTCGGCTTCGGCGCTGGAAGAAGACCCCGCCATTCCATCTCGAGGGGATGCTCGATCGTCGCCTCGCGTCGGCGGGACTCGACCGGCGGCGCTTTCTCTACCTGTTGGGACAGGAGTCTGCGACCTTGCCCCGGGGTGCGGCCTCACCTCGCTGGCTGGCACGCCTCGATCAGGGGCTCCACTCTCCCCCCATCGCCCCGCAGGTGGAGCTTCACTTCTCCCGGATGGAAGGGGCCGGTCGTCTCTGCCGGGCCTTCGCGCCCTGGATCGATGCGGGCTACCGGGCGCTGGTACGTGGTCTCGAGCAGGTCGAGCGCCGGTCGGACTCGCCCCCATGGGAGCCCGAGGTCGTGGCGGCCGGTCTGCTCGGAACCCTGCTCGGTCGCATCACCTGGATCGCCGGCAGAGCGTTGGTGCTGGAAATGCACGTGGCGGGCCTCGAAGAGCGGCTGACGGGAGCCAGTCCCGTCGAGCGCTTTGAAAGCTGGCTCGAGCAACTCGCCCGGCCGGAGGTGCTCGCAGAAATCCTCGAGAACTACCCGCTGCTCGGCCGCAGAGTGGTCGAAGAAGTCGACCGTTGGCGCAAGAGTTCGCTGCAGGTTCTGGAGGACCTGGAACAGGACTGGGCGGAGATCGCGGCGACCATCCCCGGTGCAGCCCAGGCTGGAACTCTCGAGAGCATCGACGCCGGCCAGGGTGATCTCCACGAGGGGGGGCGTAGCGTTGCGATCTTGCGTTTCGCCGGGGGCTTCCGCCTGGTCTACAAGCCCCGTTCTCTGGAAGTGGACCGCCACTTCGCCGTGTTGGCGGCGCGGGTTGGGGAAATCGCGGGCATGGAAATCACGCGTCCCGTGGCGCTGGTTCCCAAGGCGGGCCACGGTTGGCAGGAGTACGTCCCCCATACTCCCTGCCAGAGCCCCGAGCAGCTCGAGGCCTACTACCGGCGCCTGGGAGGCCTGCTGGCGCTGCTCGAGATCCTCGGAGCCACCGACCTGCACCACGAGAACCTGGTGGCCGATGGCCCGTTTCCGGTGCCCATCGATCTGGAGACCCTTTTTCAGCCGGCGACGCCCGATCCCCGCTTCGAGAGCGAGGTCGATCGTCGGATGGCCGAGGACGCATCGCGGTCGGTGCTGCGGGTGGGCCTGCTGCCCGACGCCGCGGCGGACGCAGAACTGGGTCTCGATCTCAGCGGCATCGGAGCCGAGGAAGGGCGGGAAGGCCGGATGCTGGTGCCGACCTGGGCGGAGGAGAACACCGACGCCATGCACCTGGAGAAACGGCCCGCCCGAATCGGTGCGACGGCCCATCGTCCCCGACTCGGTGGGAGCAGTCCCTCTCCCCTGAGCTTCGCCTCCCAGCTTGCCGCAGGTTTCGAGAAGGTCTACCGGGCCGTCCATGCCGCCCGTGATGAGCTGCTGGAAGCCGGAGGTCTGCTCGATGCCTTCGAGAAAGCAGAGATTCGCGTGTTGGTGAGGAATACGGCGGTCTACGAGCTGCTGCTCGATCGCTGCTACCACCCCCACGCTCTGCGCCACGGGCTCGAGTGGGAGCGGGTACTCGACGGCCTCTGGACGGAGGTGGAGTTCCGCCCGGAGCTGGAAGCTTTCGTTGCCGCCGAGCGCCACGACCTGATGGCTGGGGACATTCCTGTCTTTCGCACCCGGGCCGGGTCCCGGAGGCTCTACGCGGCCAGCGGGGAACTGCCCGTTCCTCTGTCGCTCAGTGGTCTCGATCGCAGTCGTCGACGGATTGCTGGATTGGGCGAAGAGGACCTCGAGCGACAGCTCTGGCTGATCCGGGCGGCGATGACGGGCCTGGTGCAGGAAGACAGCGACAAGGGGCTCGACGCGGTGCCTCCCACCCGTCTCGGCAGCGGCCCGGAAGCCGGCGCCCTGGCGGCGGCCCTGAGCCTGGGGCGCCGACTGGGCGCGCAGGCGATCCGTGCCGGGGGCCGTGCCAACTGGCTCGGGCTGATCTTCTCGGGTCTGGGCCGCTGGACCCTCTCTCCCCTCGGCGCCGGCCTCTACGATGGCATCGACGGAGTGGTGCTCTTCCTCGCCTACCTGGCCGAGGCCACCGGTGATTCCGAGATGCGCGGCCTGGCCGACGAAGCGCTCCGCACCGCCCTCGAAGACCCGGCAGCCGATCTGCGCTCCCTGGGTGTGGGGGCCTTCGACGGGCGCTGCTCGCGGCTTTACCTGCTGACCCACCTGGCCGCGTTGTGGCAGCGAGAGGACCTGGCCGACAGGGCCCGGCAGATCGTCCGAAGCCTGGGCGATGCGGTGGCGAGCGACGATGCCCACGATGTGATCTCCGGCGCTGCCGGAGCCCTGGTGGTGCTCGAAGGTGCCTGGCGACGGCTGGGCATCGATGAGGCCCGGGAGCAAGCTCTGGCCTGCGGCCGACACCTGGTCGACAGCGCGCGGCGGATGGACGGAGGTCTGGCCTGGCCGGCCCGCGGCGACGCGGCACCGCGGGGCATGACGGGATTCAGTCATGGTTCGGCGGGAATCGCCTGGGCCCTGGCTCACCTGCACCGTGTCACCGGCGAGACTGACTTCGCGGACGCCGCCCGGGGTGCCCTGGTGCACGAGCGCCGACTACTGGACGACGACCAGCACGACGGCGCGGTGCGCCGCAATGCCATGGGCGAGGTCCGCGCCTGGTGCCACGGTTCGCCCGGTGTAGGCCTCGGCCGGCTCGGCTGCTTCGGCCTGGGGGATGATCAGGCGGTGGAGGCTGATCTGCGGGCAGCGGTGAAAGACACCCTCTCCCGCGGTTTCACCGACGTCCACTGCCTGTGCCACGGTTCGCTGGGCAACCTGGAGGTCGTCGAGCGAGCCGCAGAGGTGCTCGGGGACAGGGCCCTCGAAGAGGCCGCCAGGATCCGCTGGCAGAGCCTCTACGAGGGCCTGGTCACCAAGGGGGTGGTCTGCGGCACGCCCAGCGGTGTGGAGACACCGGCCCTGATGACGGGTCTGGCAGGCGTCGGCATGGCCCTGTTGCGCCACGCCGCCCCCGGAGTGCCGTCGCCTCTTCTGCTCGAACCCCCCGCTTGACCCGAGACCCGGTCGACGGGACCTGGCTCGAGAAGGAACTCGAGGCGCGTGCCTTGTTGCCGACGAACCCCTTCACGAAGGCCGCCCACTACGCGGTCAGCGGCCGCGGCGCGGGAGTGACGATTTTCGACCGGCTACGTACGAAAGGCCCGAGACACCAACAGGTGCCTCGGGCCCGATCGGTGTTCGACGGCTAGCGGTTGGCCAGCAAGTCGGTGATGAAGTTGGCGGTGGAGTCGGGGATCACCAGGTCGTCGGTGAGGGTGAAGGTGTCCTTCACCGCAGAGATGCTGTTGCCGGTGTCCAGGCCGTTGAAGGCCGAGGTGGCTCCGCCGACGTCCACGTTGCCGTCCTGATCGACGAGCTGATTGAAGACGGCGCCGACCTCTTCGTCGGCCGCGGCCAGGTTGCTCAGGAACGAGAACAGTCCCACGCTGGGCGCGATCCTCGCTTCCAGCTCTTCCACCTTGAGTTTGCGCTTCATACCCTTTTCCTCCTGCGGGCCGTCTGGGGCCCGGGTAGTCGGATCTTACGATCCGTGGCTTGCAACTTCCCGCATCGGGCTTCAGTGCGGGGTCCGGCAAATCTCCGTTCCTCTCACAGCAGCGAAGGATGGATCAGCCGACGCACGCGCCGGGAGACCAGTGTGCCGATGGTTCGCAGGCCGCCGTCGATGTGGACCGCGCCGGTCATGCCCGGGCGCAACAATCCGCGAGGGTCATCCACCGAGCAACGCACCTCGAACATCGCCCGACCATGGACATCACGCCCGGCCACGGCAGCGATGGATTGCACGGTTCCGGAGAAGGC
>JALTMS010000040.1 GCA_027001345.1 Acidobacteriota bacterium
ACCTCGGGCCGACGGCCGCCTGACCGGTTCGCTCTACGTGGTCGGCGGCGGCGATCCGCTGCTACGCGCGGAGGATCTGTGGGTTGCCCTGCGGGAAGTGGCCGCCCTCGGAGTCAAGGAGATCACCGGCGACCTGGTTGTCGACGACCACCTTTTCGGCCCACCTGCCCGACCCGCGTCCTGGCCGCCGGTGGCCAGTAGCAATCCCTACGATGCCGGGCAGCGGGCCCTCTCCCTGGCCTGGAACAGCATCGAAGTCATCGTACGACCGGGCGCCAGCGTTGGAGCGCCCGCCCGGGTGAGCACTTTCCCCCTGGCTGCGGGCGTGGTTCTCGCCGGAGAGCCGCAGACCGGCGCGGAAACCGACCTCGAGGTGCGCTTCGTCGCTGGCGGCAAGGGCCGTCCCGGACAGGTTCTCGTCCGCGGCACCATTGCTGCCGGCGCCACCCCCTTCCGCCGCTGGATCCGCCTCGGCCATCCGGAGGAGGCGATCGGAGCGGCGATCGTCGAGTTGCTGGACGACGTGGGCATCGGCTTCGAAGGTGCCGTGCGCACGGGCAGCCCTCCCCCTCGGACCGTGATCCTCCTCCGTCACCGCTCGCGCTCACTGGCAGAGATCGTCACGGCGACGAACAAGTTCTCGAGCAACTTCGCCGCGGAGATCCTCCTCCGACAGCTCGCGGTGCGCCCCGGCGGACCACCGGCGACGACCCGGGCCGGACTGGCTGTGCTCGCCGGCTGCCTCGAACGATGGAACGTCGATCCCGCTGCCCTGACCTTGGCCGACGGCTCCGGCCTGGCGCCCGCCGACCGGCTGACGGCCCGCAGCCTGGTTCAGGTCCTCGCCCGCGCGCGGCGATCCGCGGCCTGGGGCCCGGAACTGCTGGCCTCCCTGCCCCGGGCCGGGGAGGACGGCACGCTCCGGCGACGGCTGAAGGCCTACCGAGGCCGGCTGCGCGCCAAGACCGGCAGCCTCCACGGCGTGGCATCGCTGGCCGGCCAGCTCGTGCTGCGCGACGGGAGGCAAGTACTGCTGGCGATCCTCGTCCAGCGGGAGGCCGGCAAGACGGCACCCCCCGCCCTGGTGGACGACCTGCTCGAAGCCCTCGAACGAGCACTGATCGACGCGCTAGAACGGCAGGCCGATGGAGAACTGGAAGCTGTTGGTCCGATCACCCGGCTGCTCACGCACCGGCCAGCCATAGATCAGGCGGATCGGTGCCTGGAAGACCGGTAGGAAGACCCGGAACTCGAATCCGGCGGCCAGGCGCGCAGTATTCAGGCTCCAGCTCTCTCCGTTGTCGTAGACGCCACCAGCGTCGAAGAAGGCCGCCATCGTAGCCGTCCGGCCGATGGGAATACCGAATTCGAGCTGCATCAGGCCGAACTTGCTGCCGCCGACCAGCACTGGACGCGGCACGGCGATCCCGCTGATCGGATCGACGACCGGATTGCCGCTCTGATCGACCGGAACGATGAAACGTACCGGCGAAAGCGAGCGAGTCTCGAAGACGCGCGGTCCGATGGTGTCGCCGCCCATGAAGAAACGCGTGAATCGGGGCACGCCGGAGACGAACCCCGCCTCACGGTGAACGCCACCGAAGGGTCGGACCCAGCCGACCTCACCGTGAATCGCGAAAAAGAAGCGGCGGAGAACCGGCACGTACCAGCTACTCTCGATCCGCGGCTTGAAGTAGCTGGCCTCCGAACCGAGCAGGTCCGAGGTGATCTGCGGCAGAACCAGCAACTCGAAACCGCGGGTCGGCCGCAGATAGTTGTTGACGTTGCGGTAGTTGAACAGGGGCGTGATGGAGGCGATGCGGGTCTGGGTCTGAGCGAAATCCTGGGACAGGTCGAGGGTGTCGGCGGTGATGTTCTCGTAGCTGTAGCGAACCTGGAACGTCGAGTAGTTGCCGATCCGCTTGCCGACCATGATCGACCCACCGGTCGAGGTCTGGGACAGGCGCTGCAGGGAACCCGCAGCGTCCCGCGCTCGACCGAAGTCCAGTGAGCGGCGCGAAACGGTGAACCCGAAGGTATAGG
>JALTMS010000041.1 GCA_027001345.1 Acidobacteriota bacterium
GGCACTGCCCGACTTTTTCCGACTCGGCCTCGGATCGCTGCGGGAAAGGATTCGCGAACCCCTGCTCCATCGCCCCACCTTCCTCTTCGCACCCGGTACTTTCGGCGCGCAGTTCTACGCCCGCACAGCACTGAGCCTGGCCACCGCCGAACGCCTGTTCGGCCGCCGGAACCTCGACCGGGGTTTCGCGACCTACTATCGGCGCTGGCGCTTCGAGCATCCCGGACCAGAGGACTTCCTCGCCGCAATGGCCGAAGGAGGCGGCGAGGACCTGGCGGCCTTCCTGCGGGAGGCGCTGACCCGGGAACGGATTCCTGATTTCCGAGTACAGAGCCTGGAATGCTCGAAGTACGACGTGCCGCCCGGTCACTATCCCACCCCCGAGGGTCGTGTCGAGGTTCCCCTCGAGGCCGACACCGACGAGGAATACTGGGGGCTGGTCGATTTGCCGGCCACCCGGGATGCGAACGCACGCGTGTGGGTCGAGATCAGCGACCCGGGACGCTTCCGAGAGGGGGCCGAGGAGCCGGGCAGCGTACGCTGGGAGAGTTTCCCGCCCGAGGCAGTCGATGACGCTGCGGCGCGAGAGTCCGCCGCGGACGAGACGGAGCTACGCAAGCCGCTGTATGCCTGCCGGGCCCAGATCGAGGGACCGGCGTGGGACCATCTGCCGGTGGATGTGCGGCTGGTTTTCGACGACGGCGTGGCGATCACCGACCACTGGGACGGGCATGCACCCTGGAGGGCCTACCGCAGCCGGCGGGCCGGACGGCTGATCGAAGTCCGCATCGATCCTGCCGGCAACCTGCTGATCGACGGCTCGGCAGCCAACAACGGCCGCCGGCTGGAGGCGGAACCCCGCTTCACGGCCGAGTGGAGCGGCTGGATCACTGCGCTTTCCCAGTGGCTGGCCGCGGGAGCGTCCTTGTGGCTCTGAGCGAACAGGTGCGCGCCCTGCTGCGCGGCTTGCGGCCCGTACCGGGCTCGTGGCGACTGGTCGGTCTGCGCTGGGCGCTGCTGCTGCTCTCGGGCCTGCCCGGCATGCTGCTGCTGCGCGCGATGCTCTCCTCCGGCGCCGGGCGGATATCGTGGCTCGTCGAAGGCAGTGGCCGGCTCGACCTGGCGCGGCTGCTGGCCCTGCTCACCGAAATCGGTCCGCTGGCCGGGGCTGCCATCGTCCTGAGCGTCATCCTGGGCCTGCTCGGCCAGCAGGTGCTCACCCCGGGGGCTGTGGCCTGGCTCGACCGGATGCGGCTGGGCCAGAGGCCTCGCGGCGTGTTTTCCAATGTCGTCGCCGAGGGCACGCCCTGGCTGTGGACCATGTTCCGTATCGTGCTGCTTGCCATCCTGCTCGACCTGCTGGGCCTGGGAGCGATCATCCTGATCGCCGAGAAGATCGGCGTCCACGGTCTGCTCGCCGGCTGGTCGTCGGTGACGCTCGACGTCGTCCTGCCCCGACTCCGGCTTCTCCTGACCGCGGCCTGGATCGCGCTGGTGGGCGCCGGCGCTTTCTGGTGCCGCCTGGTGATGGTCGCCGACGGCAGGCGGCGGATCCGCTCGGCCTTCTTCATCGTCCTGCGGGCCTGGCGCCGCGCGGCGCTGGCCGGCCCGGTCACTTTCATCGCAGTGACCTGGATGCTGCAAGTCCTGCTCGGTGCCGTGATCGTCCTCTGGCGCCAGCATCCCGCGGCCGACTCGACGCAAGCCAACCTGCGGGTGTGTGGATGGGCATTGCTGCTGCTGCTCTCAGCCGTCGTCTGGCACTGGCTGCTCCGTGCGGCACTGCTGACCTACACCGCCAGCGACCTTTTCTCGATCCGCACCCGCCCGGATCGCCCCTGGTACCTCCTCCGTCGCCTGTTCCGCATCCCGCTTCCCCGGGAGGAACAGCACGGTCCCGAAGGCCCGGTAGTTATCGATTCGAACCTGCCTGGTCGTCAGTGCGAACCGCAGCCCTGAACAACGGGCCGCCAGCACTCAGGCGTCCCCGACCGGCGTCTCGTCGAGATCGGGGATCTCGCGAATACCGCAGTGCTCCTTCA
>JALTMS010000042.1:0-301 GCA_027001345.1 Acidobacteriota bacterium
GTCCCAGTCCAGCCGGCCGACCGACGGTGGCCGACCTGCTGCGCGCGGCGCGAATCCGGGCCCGGGTCTTTCCGGTCGGCCGGCTGGACTGGGACGCCGACGGCCTGTTGCTGCTGACCAATGACGGCGAGCTGGCCCAGAGGGTGCTCCATCCCCGCCAGCACATGCCCAAGACCTACCGGGTCAAGGTCAAGGGGCGGCCGGACGACCGGACCCTCGGGCGGCTGCGCTCGGGGGTGATCCTCGAACGGGGCCGGCGCACGCTGCCGGCGGAGATTCGGCGGGAGAGCGAGCTGGAGGG
>JALTMS010000042.1:311-8328 GCA_027001345.1 Acidobacteriota bacterium
CACCTAGGATTGGGGCTTCGCGGCGCGGGAGGTCCAGCACGAAGCTCCCCGCACAAGGGTTCGGCAGCGCCCCCTCGGCGCTGGGGAACCACGGGCAGGTCTGGCCCTGACCCACCTCTGCGGTGCACTTGCCGGAGTGGAGGGTGGGGTCAAATCCCAAGGCCGGCCCGGTATCGGAGGTCGACAGGCAATGGAAACGCAACCCAGGCAGAACGAGGAAGACAACAAGCAGGTTCCCGATGCAGAGCTGGATTTCGCAGCACTGCTCGACGAGTACTCTCCGGCGGAGGACATCCGGGAGGGTGCGGTAACCCGCGGCCGAGTGGTGAAGATCCTCGGCGACATCGTCCTCGTGGACATCGGCTTCAAGAAAGAGGGGGCCGTCGCCCGCTCGGAGTTCCGCAAGACCGGTGAAGAAGACGAAATCAAGATCGGTGACACTGTCGAGGCGGTGGTCGAGTCCCTGGCCGAGGACGACGACTACATCCCGCTGTCGAAGGAAAAGGCCGAACGGATCAAGGTCTGGGAACGGGTCGAGGCCGCGCATCGTTCGGGCGAGGTTCTCGTGGGTCATGTGATCGACCGGATCAAGGGAGGTCTGTCGGTCGATATCGGCGTTCGCGCCTTCCTCCCAGGTTCCCTGGTCGATGTTCGTCCGGTGCGCAATCTCGAGCACCTCAAGGATCAGGAAGTCCGGGTCCGAGTGATCAAGATGAACCGCCGGCGCGGCAATATCGTCGTCTCCCGCAAGCATGTACTCGAAGAGGAGAACGCCGAGAAGAAGAAGGTCACGCTCGAGACCCTCGAAGAAGGCAGCCGCGTCAAGGGCGTGGTGAAGAACATCACCGAGTACGGGGCCTTTGTCGATCTCGGCGGCATCGATGGACTGCTCCACGTCACCGACATGTCTTGGGGACGGGTCAATCATCCCTCGGAAGTGGTCAACATCGGCGACGAGTTCGACGTGCTGGTGCTCAAGTTCGACCGGGAAAAGGAACGGGTCAGCCTGGGCCTCAAGCAGCTTCAGGAAGACCCCTGGGCCAATGCCAGTGACAAGTATCCGCTGCTCTCTCGCGTTCGGGGCAAGGTGGTCAGCCTGACGGACTACGGTGCTTTCGTCGAACTCGAGGAAGGCATCGAGGGGTTGATCCACGTCTCCGAGATGTCCTGGACCAAGCGCATCAAGCACCCGTCGAAGGTGCTCAACATCGGTGATGCGGTCGAGGCGGTGGTGCTCGATGTGGACGAGGAGAACCGTCGCCTGAGCCTCGGGCTCAAGCAGACCACCCCCAATCCCTGGTCGGTGATCCAGGAGAAGTATCAGGTCGGTGACGTGATCCGTGGCGTGGTTCGCAACATCGCCGACTTCGGTGCCTTCATCGAGGTCGAGGAAGGCGTCGATGGCCTGGTGCACATCTCGGACCTGACCTGGAACCGCCGGGTCAAGCATCCCGCGGAAGTGCTCAAGAAGGGCGAGGAAGTCGAAGCCAAGATCCTCAAGATCGACACCGAAAACCAGCGCCTGAGCCTGAGCGTCAAGGATCTGCAGCCCGATGTGTGGCAGGAGTTCTTCCGGCGCTACCACTCGGGCGATATCCTCGAGGGCAAGATCGTCCGCCTGACCGACTTCGGCGCCTTCGTCGAGCTGGCCGATGGAGTCGAAGGTCTGGTTCACATCTCCGAGATGGCCCACGAGAGGCTCGAAAAGCCGCAGGATCGCTTCCAGGTCGGACAGTCGGTGAAGGTCAAGATTCTCCGCACCGACCCGGTGGAGCGAAAGATCGGCCTGTCGATCAAGGAGGCCCTCGACGCTCTCGGCGGCCGCGACCTCGAGAGCTACAACGAGCAGGTTGCCGAGGAGAAGTCGGCGGCCTCGATCACCCTCGGCGATATGGCCGGTGGTGAGCTGGCGGCGTTGCGGGAGCGGGCTGCGGCCAAGGCTCGCGGCGAAGAGAACGATGCCGTGGCCGACGAGCCGCCTGCCGAAGACGGCAAGCCCGAGGACGAAGGAGCGGAGGACGCATGACCAAGGCCGACCTGGTGGAGAAGGTTGCGGACGCTGCAAGCCTGTCGCGGACCGAGGCCGAGGCCGTAGTCAACACGGTCCTCGATTCCATCGTCGGTGCGCTGAAGACTGGCGACAAGATCGAGTTGCGCGGGTTCGGCTCCTTCCGCCTGCGCATGCGGCGTCCTCGCCAGGGTCGGAATCCGAAGACCGGAACCCGGGTCGATGTGCCGGCGAAGGCCGTTCCGTATTTCAAGCCGGGCAAGGAGTTGCGCGAAATGCTCAATCCCCCCGGCCAGGAAGATGAGACCGGCGGCACCGAGCCTTCGACGCCGGGGTCCTCTCCGCCGCTCTGAGGCATCGAAGCCGTGCCCTGCCTCGGGTGGTGGGGTGCGAGATCGAGACGCAGTCGAGACAACCCGATGGCGGGGGACACCTGATGGCGTCCCCCGTTTTCATCTTCATCGTACGATCGCCGAGGCCGGCCTGGCTTCGTCGGAGGACGGGGTGGAGTGATGGAACGACTCTACTGGATCGAAACCTGGGGCTGCCAGATGAACGAGCACGACTCGGAGAAGATGGCCGGCATCCTCGAAGGGCTCGGTTACCAGCGTTCGCCGAACGTGGAGGCGGCGGACCTGGCGCTGCTCAACACCTGTGCGATTCGCGAGAAGGCCGAAGAAAAGGTCTACCAGGCGCTCGGCCGACTTGGCGAGGCCAAGCGGCAGCGGCCGGAAATGATCGTGGTGGTGGCTGGCTGCGTTTCCCAGCTCGCCGGGCAGCAGGTGCGGGAACGCGCCCCGATGGTGGATCTGGTGATCGGCCCGCGAGCCGTCAGCCGACTCCCCGAGCATCTTGCCCGGCTCGAAGACGAACGAGGGATCGTCGATACCACCCTCTACCAGGACAGTCTGATGCGCCGCAGCGAGCCGGTGCGGAAGATGAAAGAGCGGGGCAAGGCATGGGTGACGGTGATGGAGGGCTGCAACAAGACTTGCAGCTACTGTGTGGTACCCGCCACCCGCGGCCGGGAAGAGAGCCGACAGCTCGACGACATCCTCGGAGAGGTGATGGCCCTCGCCGCTGAAGGCTACGTGGAAATCGAATTCCTCGGACAGAATGTCAACGCCTACCGCTGTCCCCAGAGTGGGGCGGGGCTGGCCGATCTGCTGCGTGCGGCAGGACGGGTCGAAGGAATCCGGCGGCTGCGCTTCACCACTTCCCACCCACTCCACTTGCGGCAGCCGATCATCGATGCGATGGCCGAGGTACCGGAAGTCTGCCCGGCGCTCCACCTGCCGGTGCAGAGCGGTTCGACCGCCGTGCTCAAGGCGATGCGCCGCGGCTACTCGCGGGAAAAGTACCTCGAGAGAGTCGAGCAGTTGCGCCGCGCCGTGCCCGACATCGCTCTGGGTACCGATGTGATCGTCGGTTTTCCAGGAGAGAGTGAGGAGGACTTCCAGCAGACGCTGAGCCTGGTGCGTGAAGTGGGCTTCGATCAGATGTTCTCCTTCGTCTACTCGTCTCGGCCGGGCACGGTCGCCGGCATGATGGCCGACTCGGTGCCGCATGAGCGGAAGGTCGAGCAATTGATCGAGCTGCAGGCGCTGCAGCGAGAGATTCAGTTCGAGCGGCATCAGCGGCTGGTCGGCCGGGAAGTCGAAGTACTCGTCGAAGGGCGTTCTCGGCGCAGCGAGGCGGAATGGGCTGGCCGGACGGCCTGCAATCGCGTGGTGAACTTCCCCGGCGAGGAAGTCGAGGCTGGTCAGATGCTGACCGTCCGCGTCACCGAAGCGCGGCCCAACAGCCTGCGGGGCGAGCTGGTCAGGGCGGACGAGGCGGCTTTCTTGACTTGATTCGGGGCCGCACGTATTGTTCCAGCAGGTGTTCGAAAGAGCTTCTGCACGCTGTCTGTGGCGGACTTGCCAGCGATTCGGACGATGGGCCGCTGAATGACGGACAGGGCAGGGCGCCCGAGAGATCATCAGGCGGAGGATCGGTCGATGGCAGTGGAAATGCGCATTCAGGGATTGATGATCGATCCCATCACGACCATGCCGCTGCTGGTACTTCGGGATCCGAGGACCGATGCCAAGCTGCCGATCTGGGTCGCCGTCTTCGAGGCCAATGCCATCGCCACTGAACTCGAGAAGGTCAAGACCCCACGCCCGATGACGCACGATCTGCTGCAGAACCTGCTGTCGGAACTCGGTGGGCGCCTGCGAAAGGTGACCGTCACGGATCTGCAAGACAACATCTTCTACGCCGTGCTCGAGGTGGAGTGTGCCGGAGGCATCAAGGAGATCGACGCTCGCCCCTCAGATGCCATCGCGCTGGCCCTGCGCTGCGATGCGCCGATCTACGCCCGCCAGGAAGTGATCGAGGCCGCGCAAAACATCGACCTGACCCAGGGACACCGGGACTCTCAGCGGATTCGTCAGTGGCTCGAGGGGCTCGGACAGAGCGAACTCGGCAAATACGAGGTCTGAACTACCAACTTCAGGATCCCTTACGCTCCTGGACACCGCAGCTGCCGGGTGAGTGGGGCGCCGAGGGCCGGTCGCCGACTTTCGCTTACGCTTAGTTATCGCTTTCGGTGCCGCCCCGGAAACCTGCTTTCTCCCGGGCTCTGCCAACAGCGAGCGACTTTCTGCCTGCGCCCGTTGATTTATCAGCGCCACTTGCCTAGCATGGCCCTGCAGTGGCCGGGCTTTGTCGCCACGGTCTGTTGTCGCTCGGCACCGTTTTCTTCCTTGCCAGTGCTCGCGCGGGCTGCAGGCCCGTCAAGTGGGGTCCAGATGATCATTGCCATCGCGAATCAGAAGGGGGGCGTGGGGAAGACCACCACCGCCATCAACCTGGCTGCAGCCCTTGCGCAAAAGGGCTACCGGACGATCCTCGTCGATCTCGACCCCCAGGCCAACGCTTCGCTCTCCTATGTGGATATCCAGACTGCCGGCAAGTCGATGTACGACGTGCTCGTGGATCCCGAGGTCCCGCTGGCGGAGGTGATGCAGGAGAGCAAGGTCGACAATCTCCGGGTTGCACCTGCCAGGCTCGCCTTGGCGAAAGTGGAGCCTGCGCTGGCCGGGCAGCTCGACGCTCACTTCAGGCTGAAGGACAAGCTCGAGGCTGCCAGCGGGGATTTCGATTTCGCCATCATCGACACGCCCCCCACACTC
This sequence comes from Acidobacteriota bacterium, assembly GCA_027001345.1. Classification (GTDB taxonomy): domain Bacteria; phylum Acidobacteriota; class Polarisedimenticolia; order J045; family J045; genus JALTMS01. The sequence goes on from JALTMS010000042.1 coordinate 5,499, forward strand.
GGAATGCTTACCGTCAACGCCATGGTTGCCGCCACACACCTGCTCGTGCCCATCCAGTCGTCCTATTTCGCACTGGAAGGTACGGACGATCTGCTCGAGACCTACGAGCGGATTCGCCTGCGCGCCAATCCCAGCCTCCAGTTCCTGGGAGTGGTGGTGACAATCCATGACAAGCGGACGATCCTTGCCCGGGACATCGACAAGCAGATCAATGAGGTCTTCGGGGAGAAGGTCTTCCGCACGCGGATTGGAAAGAATGTTCGACTGGAGGAGTCACCGGCCTACCGGGAGCCGATCTTCTCCTTTGCACCTGCCTCCCGGGGAGCGGCGGATTATTACAGCTTGTCGGAGGAGGTGCTCAATCGTGTCTAAGGGAAGGGGACTGCCACCGTCGGCCAGAATGCGAGCTGACGCCCATTTTGTGGATCACATCACGGCTGCCCGCCCGGCGGCCGTAGGGCGAATGGTCGAAATCGAGCTGATTCGCCCCAATCCCACCCAGCCACGGCGAGAATTGGTGGGCATCGAGGAGCTGGCGGAGTCCGTGCGGGAAAAGGGCGTGCTCGAGCCGATCCTTGTACGCCCCAGGGACGACGGCACGTTCGAGATCATCGCGGGGGAAAGGCGGTATCATGCAGCCAGGCGGGTCGGGCTGGCGAATATTCCCTGTATCGAAGTCGATGTGGACGACCGGGGCTGCCTCGAGATTTCGCTGATCGAGAACCTGCAGCGCCGAGACCTGACGCCCTTTGAAGAGGCAGAGGCGATTGCCCGCCTGGTGGAGGATTTTTCCTACACCCACGAGCAGATTGCCAGGAAGCTCGGGCGATCGCGCACCAGCATCACGGAGCTGCTCAGCCTCAACCGGATGCCTCCTGCAGTTCAGGAGGCATGTCGGCGCGCCGACATTCGGACCAAGAGCACGCTGATGGAAATCGTCCGGCAGCCGACGGAAGAGGACATGCTTTCGCTGGTGGCGGTGGTCGCCAGTGAGAGCCTGACGCGAGACGAGGTGCGGGAGCGCAAGCGGCGGAGTAACGGGGACGGCAAGGGCGATGGGGGCCGGCAGCGTCCTTACGTGTTTCGGTACAAGCCCCCGGGGCGAGGGTTCAGCCTGAGCCTGCGCTTCGAGCGGGACGTCGTGGAGCCCGCCGAGCTGCTGGTGACCCTGGAGGAGATCGTCGAGGACCTGCGCAAGCAGGTGGCCGAGGAGTCAATAGGGAGCGAGTGAGCGCCGCCAGGCAGGAGCCCCAGCCTTTCCGGGGTTTCGGCGCGCGAGTTGACATAATACACCTTATCGGACCTTGGATTCCGGCACGGCGATCCAGGCATTCTCCCGGCTCCAGCCCGTCCTGTTCGCGCTTTTTTGCTCTTTTTTGGCCGCTTCCTTGACGCCGCCCCGCGGTCCGCGCTAAAAAGCCCCTGTGCCTCCGCCCCGTCTCGGGTCGCGAGCCGCCACGCCACCTTTCGAGAGTCGAGCCTGCTGCCATGAGTCCGCGCCGATGAAGATCTGGAACCGGCTCGACAGCTATGTGCTCCGAGAAATCCGCTCGCCGTTTGTCCTGGCAGTGGCGGGATTCACTTCTGTCCTCCTGCTCAACTACCTCTTTCTTCTGGCCCAGCAGACCATCGAAAAGGCTGTCCCTCTCCAGCTCGTTCTCGGCTTCCTCCTCGCGCGCCTTCCGGGATTCCTGACTCTCACGCTGCCCATGGGCGCTCTGCTCGGCGTTCTGGTGGGCGTCGGACGGCTGGCCAGCCAGCATGAGATTCTCGCCCTGCGATCGGTGGGCGTCTCGGTGGTTCGCCTTTTCCGGCCCGTGGCTCTGACCGCCTTGTTGTTGACCGTGGTCAATTTGGGGATCTCCCACTATCTGCACCCCATGGGACGCCTCAAGGAGCGCGCTCTGTTCCAGGAGATTCTCAGGGCAAGGGATTTTTCCCGGGAGGTCGATCCCGGGGTCTTCTTCGATCGGTTGCCGGGAGCCGTGCTCTTTGCCTCACGTTCGAGGATCTCGAGCCAGGGGCGGGTCTTCGAGGGTATCCTGCTCTATCGCGAGGGCGCCCAGGAAGGAACCACGGATCTGATTCTCGCGCGCCGGGGCCAGGGCGATTTCGATCGGGATACCGGCCAGGTTTCCCTCCGGCTCGATGATGTGGAGTGGCATGTGGTCGATCCCGCGCGACCCGACACCTACACCATCGTCCGCACTCCTCACGAAACCTTGAATTTCCCCCCTGACCCCCGCTTTCTCGCGCGCCAGCGACTGGGCACGATCTCCGGCCAGAAGGAGCTGGTCGGTCTGGATCTGTATCGCAGCATCGCCCGGCGAGCCCGGGAGGTTGCCGCAGCGCCCAGTGAAGGCAGCCGCATTGCCGCCAAGGTCAAGCTGCGCAAGGCGATCATCGAACTCTCCCACCGCTGGGCCTACCCCACGGCCGTTCTGGTGCTGGCCTTCGCAGCTTTCCCACTGGCAGCCCGGACCCGTCGCGGCGGGCGCTTTGCGGGTTTTGCTCAGGCGATTGGCGTTATTTTCGCCTTCTGGTTGCTTTTCTCCATCGGGGACGGTCTTTCCGAGCAGGGCACCCTGCCCCCCTGGGCCGGCTCGTGGCTGGCTCATCTGGCAATCCTGGCCTGGGGTTCGCTGCTGTGGACGGGCCTGCTGCGTGAGCGCTCGCTGGGAGCAGGTCCGGGGGCTCGCCTGAGCGATCTGCTAGCGGCTCTGCTCCGGCGCCGTCGTGGGCAGACGGAGGATGCCCGGCGCCGGGCACCCCGCTGGGTGCAGCAGGATCGCTGGGGCGGGCTGACCCGCCTCGACAGCTACCTGGCTTC
>JALTMS010000043.1 GCA_027001345.1 Acidobacteriota bacterium
CACGGGGCCGGAAGCGGCGCACCTGCTCGGCGAGGCGTTCCATGCGCCGCCCAGCGACCAGCGCGACGACCTCGAAACGGCCCGGGTGGGCCTCGACTACCTCGAGGGTGCTTCGGCCGATCGAGCCGGTGGAACCCAGGATCGCGATAGGTCGCGGCACGTGGTCATCCTCAACGTTGGCCGGTCCGCCCGGCTCCGACCGGAAGCTCATTCCAGGCCGTCCGGACCATGATCCACCAGCTCAGAGTACCAGCCGGTGATACCAGTAGAGGGCAGGAGCTGCCAGCAGCAGACTGTCGATCCGGTCGAGCAGCCCACCGTGCCCCGGCAGTAGTGTGCCCGAGTCCTTGACCGCCGCCGCCCGCTTGAAGCACGACTCGCAGAGATCCCCGAGGATGCCCGTCACCGACAACAGCGCGCCGAGACCCAACGCGTGGGAGACCGGCAGGGCCTGGAAGAACCACAGGGGAGCGCAGAGCGACGCCGCCAGCGAACCCGCCAGGGAGAAGGCAGCGCCTTCCCAGGTCTTGGCCGGCGAGATTTTCGGCGCCAGCTTGTGTCGTCCCCAGGCCTTTCCCCCGTAGTAGGCCAGCGAATCTCCGACGTAGACCACTACCAGGGCAAAGATCAGCAGGTCCTCGCCGGTTTCCCGGCCCGCGGGCAAATCGGCCGTCAACAGTCCGCCCACGTGCCCCAGGGTCAGGCCCAGGTAGACCACCGTCAGCAGGGTGCTGAGCAAGCGCTCGAGAGCCACGGCCGGTTCCCGTGGGGAAAAAAGAAAACGCAGGAGCAGAGCGAAGAGCAGGCCCGTCATCGCTGGCGCCAGGGGCGGGTCGGGAAGCAGGAAGCAGGCGATCAAACCCACCGTCCCCACGGCCGCCAGAACCGGCCAGGGACGGCGACCACCCGCGCCGAGCATCAGAGCCATCTCCTGCACGGCGACGATACCCATCGCCGACAGGCCGAGCCAGAAGATCCACAGTGGAGCCCAGCGCACCGCGACCAGCACCAGCGTGATCAGCACGCCGGCGGTGAGGACCCTCTTCACGGACCGATCAGCCGTCGGAGGGAGGCCAGGCTGCCCCCCCTGGGTGGCGGCTCGACGCCACCGAAGCGCCGTTCGCGGGACTGGAAATCAGCGACGGCTTCGAAGAGATCGCTCTTGCGGAAATCGGGCCAGAGCACGGGTGTGACCCACAACTCGGCATAGGCCAGTTGCCACAGCAGATAGTTGCTGATGCGCAGCTCGCCCGAAGTCCGGATCATCAGGTCCGGATCCGGCAGTCCGGCGGTATAGAGTACCGATTCGATCCGGGCCTCGTCGATCTGATCGGGCCGCAGGTCCCCGGCTTCCACCCTGCGTGCCAGCTCGCGTACCGCATCGACCATTTCGCTGCGTCCCGAGTAGGACAGCGCCACCTGGAAGACCAGCCCGGTGTTGTTCTCGGTCTCGACTCGAGCCTGCTCGAGGGCCTCGCGCACCCTGGACGGCAGATCCTGCAAGCGCCCGATGGGGCGGAAGCGAATGTTTTTTTCCTTGAGGGTCGCCAGCTCTCCTTCGACGTATTCCCGGAGCAGACGCATCAGGGTGTTGATCTCGGCCGCCGGCCGCTTCCAGTTCTCGCGGCTGAAGGCATAGAGGGTCAGAACTTCCAGCCCGAGGCGCGCGGAACTCTCGAGCACCTCCCGCACGGCGGCGATGCCCGCCCGATGTCCGGCGACCCGTGGCAGACCACGGCGGCGGGCCCAGCGTCCGTTGCCGTCCATGATGACCGCCACATGCCGCGGCAAGTTGAGAAAGTCGATCCGTGCGAGGATGTCTTCGATCGGCCCGTCTCCCGGCACACCGGGATCTTGCGGCTGCGAATCACCCTGCATCGGATCGGAATCTCCTTCTCGGCCCGCCCTCGGGCAATGTACCATCGGCCCCCACCACCTTCCAACAGGTCCGGGCCACACCCCCGAGGGCTACCAGGGACGCAGGCCGGGAGGATAGTCCACCCCGACCAGGCACAGGCCGCGAGCGGGAGCCGTCTTTCCCGCCAGGGCGCGGTCGCGGGCGGCGAGGATCTCACCGCTTCGCCCGGCGGCGATCCTGCCCCGCCCCACCTCCACCAGGTAGCCCGCCAGATTGCGCACCATGCGGTAGAGAAAGCCGTCGGCCCGGGCCTCGATCTCGATCACCCCGCCGGGGGAAACCAGCACATCGAGCCGCCTCAAATCCCGCACCCGGTCCCTCCGCGGCCCCCCAGCGGTGGCGAAGGAGCTGAAGTCGTGGCGTCCGACCAGGGCAGCGGCGGCCTGCCTCATCGCGGCAACGTCCAGCGGGGCCCGCAGGTGCCAGGCCCAGTGCCGCTCGAAAGGCAGCAGCAGCGGACGGTTGACGATCCGATAGCGGTAAGTCTTGCCCACCGCCGAGCGACAGGGGTGAAATCCCTCGGGAGCCGGAGCGACGGCCAGGACCCGAATCGCCGCGGGCAGCAGCTTGGCCAGACCCGCCATCAGGGTCCTGGGCGGACGGGGTGAGGGTGGTCGATAGCAGGCCACCTGAGCCAGGGCATGGACACCTGCATCCGTGCGGGATGAACCGACCACGGCGACTCGGAAGCGGCTGCCGTGGATCACCCCCAGGGCGCGCTCGATCTCGCCCTGCACGGTGGGTCGGTCCGGCTGGAGCTGCCAGCCCTCGTAGGCGCTGCCGTCGTAGGCCACCCCGAGCACCAGCGGCCGCAGTGCCGTGGGTTCCGAGGGGTCTGCCGGGGTGCTCATCGAGCATCCCGGCGCGGCGGAGTGAAGCGAACCTCCCCTCTGCCGGCGTCGAGGCATGCGGTGAATCCCAGGGGTAGGGCCCGCGCCCGGCGTCCGTGGCCGGCAGGGATCCCACCGAGCACCGGAACGCCCAGTGGCGCCAGCCGCTCGCGGAAGACTTCCCGCAGGCTCCGCGACGAGCGCCGCTCCTTCACCGGGCGCGGCACGCTGAAGTGCCCGAGCAGCACCCCTCGCACTCCCTCGAACATGCCGCTGGCCGCCACCTGCCACAGCAGTCGGTCGACGCGGTAGGGCGCCTCCCCCACTTCCTCGAGAAAGACGATTCTCCCGCGCCACTCCGGTTGCCAGCGAGTTCCCGCCAGACTGGCGAGCACCGTCAGGTTGCCCCCTGCCAGAGGTCCGCTGGCCTGTCCGCCCACCAGTGCTCGCCGGGGACCGGGGCACAGCCGGCGCTCGCGCAGCGGATCAGCCAGCATCGCCCGCAGGTCACCGACCAGATAGCGCTCGGAAAAGGCCAGGTCGGCCACCATCGGCGCATGCCACGAGCAGAGGCCCCGCGCGTGCCAGGCGCTGTGCAGAGCCGTGATGTCGGAAAAACCGATCAACCAGCGCGGCCGGCGCAGCCAGCACCGCCAGTCGATCCCGTCGAGCAGCGTCGCGCTCGACCATCCCCCGCGGGCGCACCACAGCGCGTCGATGGTGGGGTCGGTCAGGGCCCAGTGCAGATCTTCGAGTCGCTGCTCGCGGCTACCTGCCAGATCTCCCCTGCGCCGGAAGAGGTGCCGGCCAGCGACCGGACGGTAGCCCCAGGCCTCGAGCCGCTCGAAGCCCGCTTCGACGCGCTGACGATCGACTGCGGAAGCGGGAGCTACCACCGCCAGCCGGCTGCCTGGCGGCAGAGCAGCCGGCGCCCGGATGGCGCGCGCGCGGCTCATGGCTCGTCCTGCTCGGTGATCAGCGGAACCTCTCCACGGGCGGGCCGCCCCCGTACCTGCTCGGCGTGCTCTCGGCGCGCCCTTTCGAGCCAGGCGGGCTCGGCCAGCAGGGTAAAGCCGACCCGCGCGAGGATGCGGGTGGCGCGGGCGGCCGCCGCCTGAGCCCGGGGTTCGACCGCCGCTCGTGTGAAAGCCTCGGTATGGGTCGGCACGTCTCGGCCGGCGATCGAGAAGATCGGGTGGAGCGCAGGCACCTGATGCGAAACGGTACCCATGTCCAGCGAGCCGATCAGCGTCTCCGAGCGTTCTGCCACATCGAGACCTTCGTGCCGCGCCTGCTCGCAGTAGAGGTGGGAGAGCAGGGGCGAGGAGATCAGCTCGTCGTAGAGATTGTCGATCGGTCGGATCGTGCCCCGGGCTCCCGCCTGCTCCGCAATGGCCGTCACGCACTGACGGAAGCGGGGCAGCAGGCGGTCGAGCAGAGCTTCGCGGCATGGCGCCCGTAAGGAGAAGCGCGCGCGGGCCAGGGCCGGAACGACGTTGGGCCTCACGCCCCCATCGAGGATCACCCCCGGTGCAAAGAAATCGTCGCCGAGTTGCTCGAGCAGGCTGTCCCGCGCTTCGAACAGGCGCACCATGCACGCCAGGGCGTCGATCCCCCGCTCGGGAGCCGCCACGGCATGGGACGAGCGTCCCTCGAAGACCACCTCCATCGACCACGAGGCGACAGTACGCACCTCGGCGCAGTCTTCACTGCCCGGATGGGCGAGCAAGGCCGCATCGATGTCGTCGAACGCCCCCCGGGCCGCGAGCACCACCTTGCCCCCTACGGTCTCCTCGGCGGGGGCTCCGATAACGACAACCCGTCCCCGGAGGCGCTCGACCACCTGACCGATGGCGACGGCCGCGCCGAGGGAGACAGCGGCGATCAGATTGTGGCCGCAGGCATGACCCAGATCGGGAACCGCATCGTATTCGACCAGGAAGGCCACCGCGGGCGATCCCTCGCCCCGCTCGGCGCGGAACGCGGTATCCATCCCGGCCAGCCCGGGGACGACGCGAAAACCCTCTTCCTCGAGTTCTCCCGCCACCCTGGCTGCGGAGTGGTACTCCTTGCAGCCGAGTTCGGGATCGCGATGAATCTCCGCGGCCAGGCAGCGCAGACTCGCCCCACGAATCTCGAGTTGCTCGAGTACCTCGGCAAGCAGAGCGTCGCTGGCTCTCGGCTCGCCGGCCCCCATCGCATCGATTCTGTTTCCGATCATCTCGAACCTTCTGGCCGTACCCACCGGGAAAAAGCGCCGGGCGAAGCGCCTCGTAAGCCGGATTCTGTTCCCTCCGAAGGGGGGAGGATCATTCATCTGGACCGAGGGTTGCCCCTCGGCCTCGAGCGGCCTACCCGGGGACGACGCGGGCCACGCCATGGTCCCCCTATTTGGCCTTGCTCCACGCGGGGTTTACCAAGCTGCCCCGGTCACCCGGGACACTGGTGGGCTCTTACCCCACCGTTTCACCCTTGCCCGCACCGGCCCGGAGGGCCGGCCGCTGGCGGTCTGCTCTCTGCTGCACTTTCCGTCGGGTCGCCCCGCCTGGGAGTTACCCAGCGCGCTGCCCTGTGGAGTCCGGACTTTCCTCGACGCACCCGAAAATGCGCCGCGATCCTCTCCAGCACTCCGCCCGGCAAGGGGGTATTCTACCCGCAGCCCGGTCCGCCGCGCCGTCCATGGTAGATTTACTCCTCGTCACGCTTCCAACCCCCGCGAGGCCTGCTTCCACCGTGAGCACCCAACCCCGCCGCATGCCGCCGCCTCCTCCACCGCCAGCCGACGAGCAGATCTCTCTGCCCTGGGACGAGCAAGCCGAACGGGCGGTGCTCGGCGCAATCCTCCTCGAGCCCAGCGCCCTCGATGCGGCGGCCGAAAAGCTCGGCCCCGACGATTTTCACCGGCCGGCCCATCGAGCGATCTTCGAGGCGATGATCTCGCTCAGTTCGGCGTCCACCGGCGCCGGGATCGACGTGGTGACCCTGCGGCGGGAACTCGAACGGCTGAATCTGCTCGAACAGGCAGGAGGGGCGGCCTACCTCTCCTCGCTGGTCGACTCTCTGCCGCTGACCACGAACGTCTCGAGCTATGCCGAGATCGTTCTCGACCGCTCCCTGCTCCGACGCTTGCTGGCGGTGACGGAAAACCTGAGAGCCGAAGCGTCGAAAGGCGTGCTCTCCGGGGCGGAGATGATCGACGAGGCCGAGGGACGACTCTTCCAACTCTCGGACGTCGGTCGCCGCGGAGGCTTCCAGCCTCTGCCCCAGGTGGCCCAGCGGGGTCTCGAGGCCCTCGAAGAACTCTCCGAAAGGCGGGAGATGGTCACTGGAGTCTCCACGGGCTTCAAGAAGCTCGACTGGATGACTTCGGGCTTCCAGCCGGGAGACCTGATCATCATCGCCGCCCGCCCGTCGATGGGAAAGACCGCCCTGGCCCTGAACATCGCCCAGTATGCGGCGACCCGTGAAGAACTCGCCGTCGGCGTCTTCTCCCTCGAGATGTCGGCCGAGCAGCTCTTTTTTCGCCTGCTCTCCGCCGAAGGCATGGTGCCTTCCCAGAAGGTGCGCACCGGGCGCCTCAACGCCGAGGAGTGGGAGCGCCTGACCCAGGGCTATGAAAGGCTGGCACACTGTCGGATGTTCATCGACGACACCCCCGGACTGACGCCGATGGAGATCCGTGCCAAGGCCCGCCGGCTCAAGCGGCAGGAAGATCTCGGCCTGCTGGTCATCGATTACCTCCAGTTGATGCGCCTCGGCGGCCGAGTGGAAAGTCGTCAGCAGGAGATCTCCGAGATCAGCCGCTCGCTCAAGGGTATCGCCAAGGAACTGAAAATCCCGGTCGTCGCCCTCTCCCAGCTCTCTCGCGCACCGGATCAACGACAAAACGATCACCGCCCCCAGCTCTCCGACCTCCGGGAGTCCGGCGCCATCGAGCAGGATGCCGACGTGGTGATGTTCATCTACCGGCCGGAGGTCTACGAAAAGGACCCCGAAAAGGTGATCGAAAAGGGCCTGGAGGGAAAGGCCGAGCTGATCGTCGCCAAGCAGCGCAACGGCCCCACCGGCACGGTGCCGCTGTATTTCGTCAAGGACTACACCCTCTTCCAGAACCGCGAGGAGGACTGGTCGTCCGACTGACCCGGTCGGAGCCTCGCGGCTGCCCCAGGGCTTGCAGGGCGCCTTCCAAGCACCGGAGCCCGTCCAAGAAGTCCACCGTGGAGCGAAGAATGTGCACGCCCGATCCTGCGGCGCGAAATCCCGCTTTCGGGGCTCGGGGAAGCACGTCTGAAGCGGTTGTGGCGCTGCATTTGCGCCGAGTCATCGCCCTCGGAGGGGGAAGCACATTCTTCGCTCCACGGTGCAAAAAGTAGTGGGACCTCGGTGGGTGGCCGAGGTCCCGTGGTGCGGAGGTCCCGAGAGGAGAGGTTGACGGAGCCGACTCTGGCTTTCCTTTCTGTCCCGTCCGAGGTGCGGGGCCAGAGCGGCTTGTTGCGTCCCTCTATTCCAAGACTCGTGCCAGCCTGCCCCGGAATCTTCATCTGCCTGCAGCCTCGAGAGTTAGGGAGATTTCGGCAGATCTCGCCGCAGACCTGGCATCACGGATGGCAGGTCGCCCTGGCCGATGCTGCGGACGTGCTGGCCGAATCCTGGAAAAGGGATGTCCGAGGTGGACCGGAGCCCGCGCCGGAACGGGAACGCTCGGGCCGGCAAGGGTGGCGCCGGGGATAGAAAAAGGTTGGACCCCGGTGGGGGGCCGGGGTCCTGGAGGGGTGTGGAGGTCCCGAGAGGAGAGGTTGCGGTGGCTGTGTCGCCCTGCCGCCTTGTTTCCAGCGGCTCCCATTTCGGGGGACGGACGACGCGTCCAAGCGACCTTTCCCTATTCAACCTCCGTGCCACAGGCCCCACCCAGGCCGCAAGATACTGACATCGCGCTAGTTATCACAACTCCGCCCGATCCCGGCCCGTCGGACTCCGTCCCCCGAATGGCCGAAGCGCGGACATCTCGTCCGGCCAGGATCGGTCACCGTCGCCGCTTCGGCGTCGGCTCCTGCCAGTCGCCCCGCTGGCGAATCAACTCCACCAGCCGAGCCGGCGCCTCGGCAGAGGGAATGTCCTTTTCGACCATTTCCCGGCCCACGAAGAGGGCAACCTTCCCCTCGCCCCAGCCCACGTAGCCGTAGTCCGCGTCTGCCATCTCCCCGGGACCGTTGACCACGCAACCCATCACCCCAATCTTCAGTTTGAGGTGGCCGGTCAGCTCCCGTACCCGCTCGGTGGTGGCCTCGAGGTCGAAGAGCGTGCGCCCGCAGGAAGGGCATGCGATGAACTCCGCCCGCTCGAGGCGACGCCGACAGGCCTGCAAGATGCGGTGAGCGGTGTCCACCAGCGCGGCAGGCGGCTCCCGCGAGCCCGACTCGAATCTGAGGCTGTCTCCCTGACCGTCGAGCAGCAGGGGCGCCAGACGCCCCGCTGGCCCGAGACGGCGATCCTCGTCAGCCTCGACTCGATCCACCAGCACCAGTGGCGCGCGGGAACCGCTCCGGTCCAGGGCAGCGGCCAGCAGGCGCTGGGCTGGCA
>JALTMS010000044.1 GCA_027001345.1 Acidobacteriota bacterium
GCAGCGGCCAGGGTGCCCTCGCGCACGCCCGCTCCCGGATGGACGACCAGTCCGGCCGGCTTGATCAGCACCAGCAGGTCATCGTCTTCGTGGATCACCTCGAGAGCGATGGCCTCCGGCTGGAGCTGTTCGTCGATCTTGTCGGGGACGCTCACCTCGATCGTCATCGCCGGACAGACCGACTCGGAGGGCTTGCGACACACCTCGCCGTCGATCTGCACAGCGCCGTCCTTGACCAGGCTCGCCAGCCGGGAGCGCGAGACTTCCGGATGGCGCAAGGCGAGGAAGCGGTCGAGACGCAGGCCCGCCTCGGCCTGTTCAACCCGATGCCGATGCCGGCTTGCGCTCATGGCTCTCCGTCCACTGCCGGGGGCGCCGCCGTGGTGAGCGGGGGCTGCTCTTCCGGTAGGGGACGGAAGTGGAGCCAGAGCCAGGCTCCGAGCGCCGGGGGGACGATCAGGGCAGAGAGGATCTGGCTGGTGGAAGCCGTGCCCGACAACCACAGGCCGCGTACCGTGTCGCCGCGGAAGAACTCGACACCGAAGCGGAGGATCCCGTAACCCACCAGGTAGGCCGCGGCTCCCTCTCCCGGTCGGCGTCGCCGGGCGCCGGCCCACAGCGCCAGGGGCAGCACCAGCAGCAGCGAGCCCAGGGCTTCGTAGATCGGCGCCGGGTGGAGCGGAACTCCCAGGGGCACGCCCGTGCGCTGCCGGGCGGCCGCCGAGGTGTAGACCACGGCCCAGGGCAGCGAGCTGGCCGAGCCGAAGCAGCAGCCGGCCATCAGGCAGCCCAGCCGCCCGATGGCCTGGGCCACGGGGATTGCAGGGGCAGCCGCATCCGCCAGCCGTCCGAGGGGCACGCCGCCGGAGCGGGCGGCGTAGAGCAGCCCCACCAGGCCCCCGAGCACCGCCGTCCAGATCACGCCCGCGGCCTGGAGGAAGTCGGCCCCGAGCAGGTCCCCCGGATGAGCGAGGAACCAGGGCAGTTCCACGGCGAGCAGGCCCAGCTTGCCCCCCAGCAGGCCGCCCCCCAGGGCCCACATCGCGGCGCGCGAGGAAGCTTCCGGGTCGATGCCATCCCGTGCGGCTCGCCGCTGCATCCAGATCCAGGCCAGGATCACACCGCTGGCCACCAGCAGGCCGTAAGTCGGCAGGGCCAGGTGGACCTCGCCCAACCAGGGGAGCTGCCAGCGTCCGAGATCAATCAGATAGGGATGCATCGCTTCTCGCTTCGGGAGCGGCATTGCGGCCGGCTCGCAGGCTCGCGGCCACGAGCAGCAGCGCGCCGCAGGAAAGGCCCACGTCAGCCACGTTGAAGGTCGGCCAGCGGGAGGTGCCGAAGATTCCCACGAGCCAGGAATGAAGGGGCTCGAAACCGGCATGCACGTCGATGAAATCCACCACGCGCCCGTGGACAACGCGATCGACCATGTTGCCCACCGCGCCGCCGAGCATCACCGCCAGGGCCGGGCGGGCCAGGCCGTCGGTGGCCTCCGAGCGCCAGAGCAGATAGACCATCAGCGCCACCGCCAGGCTGGGCAAGCCGAGCAGCAGAACCATCCGCCAGGGGCCCGTCAGCCCGGCCAGAATGCCGAACAGAGCGCCGCTGTTGTAGCCCAGGGTCAGCCGCAGCAACCCCGGCACCACCTCGATCGGTCGGTCGAGGGCGCCCGATGCGGCCCAGGCCTTGCTCGCCTGGTCGGCGATCAGCCATCCCAGAGCCAGCAGGAACGCGCCCGTCTTGCTCTTCACACCCACTCCTCGTCCCGCCCGGGGTCGGGGACTGCCCCCGCGGCGTGGCCAGGCCAGGAGGATAGCAGCCGCCGCGCCCGGCTGCGCGTCGATGCGATTGGTCGGCGCCGGGCAGCGTGGCAGAATACGGCACCTCGCCCCCGGGGAGTTTCGTGCCGGCGGGGCGTGGCATCCGGAGGAGAGTCATGGGCTACGAGCGTCCGCGGGGAGAGCACGGCTTTACCCGCATCGAGGGGGAGATCCTCCGCTTCTGGAAAGAGCGCGACATCTTTCACCGTTCCCTCGC
>JALTMS010000045.1 GCA_027001345.1 Acidobacteriota bacterium
GCTGGCAGCCGGCGCCTCAGGCACCCAGCATTTCGTGGACGGTCTTCTGCAGATACTCGACCATCTCGGCGTCGGGGGAGGTGACCGTCACGAGCACGCCGCCATCGACCATCTTGACCTGGCGCTGGACATCCTTGGCCTTGGTCGGGCACTGGCCCTTGCAACTGACGATCTCTTTCTCGTGGGACTGGAGGGTCTTGAAGAGCTGCTCGCTGCTGGCCTTGTCCTGGGTTGCGAAGAGAATCTTCACGCCGTTGTCCAGGTTGGTGATGGTCTTCTCCACGCCCTTGGTGGCGCACTTGACGCAGAAGCCAGCCATCTCGCCCTTGGCATTCATCGAGCAGCCGCCCTTGCCGGCATCCTTGGCACAGGCGAGAACGGGGGCGCTGAGGGCAAAGGCGACGAGAACGGCGATGATCAAAAAGCGCTTCACGGTGATTCTCCTCTGTTTCGGTATCCGGTTTTCCTTGCGTAACTGTCTTGTTCGGGCTTGTCGCCGCTGGTTCGAGCAGACCCTCTGCGTCGGTCCCATCAGGCTCTCGGAGGCTCTCGGCGACCCAGGGCCATACTACGGTGGAGGCCCGACAGGGGCTATAGGAGAGCGGTAAAACGGCTGTAAACGAGTTGTAACTCCCGGCTTTGGCGAACTTTCGAGCGGAAACGCCCACCCAACCGGCGGCAGGAGGGGGCGGCGCGCCCGGCAGAGAGATAGAATCGCCCCCTTTTGTCGCCCTTCCGGGGGCGCGAGGTGCCAGCGGATGAAAAAGATCCTCGTCCTGGGTGCAGGGCAGAGTTCGCCGTTCCTGATCACTTACCTGCTCGAGCGCGCCGACCAGCAGAACTGGTTCGTCACCGTCGCCGACCGGGACGATGCCCTGGCCGCCGAGCGCGCCGGCGATCACCACCGCGCCAGCCACCTGTCGCTGGAGATGAGCGACACCCTGGCCCTGTCGGCGGAGATCCGCAATGCCGACCTGGTGGTCAACTTCATGCCGCCGCGCTTCCAGCCGCTGATCGCCTGGGAGTGCGTCCAGCAGGGGCGGAGCATGGTTTCGGTCTCCTACCGCAACGAGGACCTGCGCCAGCTCGACGCCGATGCCCGCCGCAAGGGCGTGCTGCTGCTGCCGGAGATGGGCCTCGATCCGGGCATCGACATCATGACTGCTGCGGAGATCGTCGATCGGGTACGGCGGGCCGGTGGTCGGATCGAGAGTTTCGAGTCCTATGGCGGCGGCTTGCCGGCGGTGGACTGCCAGTGCAATCCCCTGCGCTACGTGATCACCTGGAACCCCCGCAACGTGGTGATGGCGGCCGAGGAAGGGGCCCAGTACCTGCTCGACGGCAAGGTCAAGATCGTTCCCTGGCACCACGTCTTCGGTCGTTCCTGGCGGGTGGAGATCCCCGATGTGGGCACCCTCGAGGGGTATCCCAATCGCGATTCCCTCTCCTATCAGCAGATCTTCGGCCTCGAGCACGTGCACACGATGATTCGCGGCACTCTGCGCTATCCCGGCTGGAGTGAGACGTGGGGTCAGATCGTCAAACTCGGTCTGCCCAACGAGCACCTGCGCATTCCCGATCTCGACGGCCGCACCATGGCCGAGGTGGTCGAGATGTTCCTGCCCCGCAGCGCCTCGGGCGCCAACTTGCAGGCGCGGGTGGCCAACTTCCTCGGCATCAGCCCCACCGGAGCGATCATGCGCAACCTGGAGTGGCTGGGTCTGTTTTCCACCGAGCCGCTCGAGGCCAGCGGCCAGACCTCGGCGGAGGTGCTGATCTCTCTGCTCGAGCGGAAGCTGGCCCTGCCCGCCGACGGCCGGGACATGGTGGTGCTGCATCATGTGCTCGAGGTGCGCTACCCCGAGGACGGCGATCGTCGCGAGCGCATCACGGCCACCTTCACCGACAACGGCATTCCGGGCGGCATGACCGCCATGGCGCGTTCGGTGGGCAATCCGGCGGCGATCGCCGTGGAGAAGATGCTCACCGGCGAGTTCCCCCTCACCGGTTGCCACATCCCGACCCACCCGGCGATCTACGAACCGGTGCTCGCTGGACTTCGAGCGTCGGGGTTGACCTTCCGCGAGCAGACCACCGCTCTGTGAGCCCGCAGCCGAAGGGCTCGTGCATCATCCGCGTCAGAGAGCTGTTGCCCTGGGCGCCGGCGGACCGTAGCTTGCCGGCGAGGGCCCGTTGAGCATGCCGCAAGCCGCCATCGATCGGATCGAACACCTCGACTGCCGGAAAGACGAGACCTGGCAGGGGGGCCTGCTGCGCTTGCCGATCTGGGTCGAGGGGGACGATGGCCGACCGTTTCGCCCCTGGGTCGCCGCGTGGACCAGCCTCCGCACCGGGCTGGCGGTGGTCTCCGAGCCCGCCGCCCGCCACGAAGTGGGAGTCGAACGGCTGCTGGCGCTACTCGTCGACTTCGCCGGAGATCCGGCCCGCGCCGGCTACCTGCCCGGCACCCTGGTCGTACGAGGTGAGGAGCTGGCGCAGGCCGTGCGGGAGGAGCTGACGGATGCTTCGGTCGAGGTGGTGGCCGATGGGAGTGCGACCTTGCCCGAGGCCCTGGCTGCCTGCCTCGAGCCGCTGTGCGAGGAGGAGGCCCTCGAAGGGGCCCTCGAGCAGCCCGGCGTCGAACCGGAGGTCCTGCACGCCTTCGCCGCTGCCGCCCGTGCCTTTTATATCGCCGCTCCCTGGAGCCGCCTGACCGACCAGGACCTGCTCGAGATTCGTCAGCCCCCGAGCCGCTCCCTGCCGGGTCACCTGGTGGTGCTCGGTGCGGCGGGGATCGATCGCGGCGTCTTCTTCTTCACGTCGGCCGAGGCCCATCGACACCTGGGACAGGGGGGGCTCGGCGCGCTGATGGAGGCACGGGAGAGCTGCTGGTTGATCAGCTTCTCTCCGATGCACAAGCTGCCGATCAGCGACGCGGATCTTTTCGAGGATCTCGCGCTGCCCGTAGCGGCTGCCGACGCCTATCCGGTGGCGATGGCTTTCGAGCGCGGTGTCGATCTGCGGCGTCTCGACGGGCAAGAGTTGCGCTGGGCCACCGACCTGCTGACGGTGCTGGCCGAGGGCCGGTGGAGTCCGGACGGCCGGAGCCTCGACGGAAGGGTCGAGGATCGTACCTACAAGCTGTCGATGTAGGCGTCGATGGCCTGCCGGGCCTGCTCGGCGACCTGGTGGATCCTCTCGAACAGGCGCTCGGCGCCCGTCTTGCCGCCCCAATCCCGCACGCGCAGGATCCGCGCCGGCTCGGTCAGGAAAGCCCGCTCGATCACGTCGGAGCCCGCCACCGAGACCCGGTACGCCGAGCGCAGAGCGACGAAGAAATCGTTGGCCGCGCGCAGCCGGGTGAAGATTTCGCGACGCGAGGGGTCCCGCTCGGAAAGGCGATCGACGACCTGATCCTCGGCGGGGAAGGCGATGCCGGCGCGGACCTTGGCCATGGCGAAGACCAGGTCGATCTCCCGCATCCCGCCGGGCATTTCCTTGAGATGGATCATCTTCTCCGGCAGCGGACGGAACAGGCGCCGTCGCTCGGAGATCTCTTCCATCGTGCGCTGGACGAAGGCCTCGGCCCGATCGAAGACGAAGGGCTCGAGGATCCGCGCCTCCATCACCTGGGTCACGGTGCTCGAGCCGATCACCAGGTGGCCGCCGACGAGCTGGTGCAGGTCCACCAGCAGATCCTCCTCCGTGCTCCCGAGAAAGTCCGCCAGCTCGTCGAAGGAGATCACGAAGCGCCCGAAGCGTCCCGAGATGTGGTACTGGGCGATGATGCCGCGGCGGGCGATCTGGCGGTTGAGCCGGGCGACGGCCTTCTCCGCCAGCCGCATCTCTTCTTCTTCCCGCGAATCGATCACCGCGATCACGTCGTAGTCCTCGTCGTAGGGCCGGCGTCGAGCATGGCCGCCGGCGAGGAACAGGCCGAGGCGGTCGCGATGCAGCATGCGGGTGCCGGCCTCCTGCTCGACTTGCCGCAGGCAGATATCGAGGGTGCTACGCAGGTAGCGTTCGGTCAGCTCGCCGAACTCCCGTCGCACTCGATCCGACTTGCGACCACGCAAGGTGCTGACGGCGATGCGCAGGAACTCCATGTCGTAGTAATCGCCGAGCAGCGCCTTTTGCTTTTCCCGATCGAGTTGCCGCTCGGCTTCCGCGTGGCGACCCTGGGCCAGGGTCGCCAGGGTACGGTCGTCGCTCAGGGCGAGCACGGTCGCCGGGTGGCGCACCGTCAGCCGTGCCAGCACCCGCTTGATGTAGCGGCTCGAACGGCGGTGGATCCGCACCAGGTCCCGCAGCCGATCCCGGGCGGCGGCGACCATCGGGTCACCGATCGGATCGTCGAGCTTGTCGTGCAGGCGGGCGAGCTGATCCCGGTCGAGGGTCAGGAGCAGGCGGTTGGTCAGGTCCGGGTAGAAGCGGAAGACGCGCGAGATGGCTCGCACGTCTTCGTGACGCCGGCCGAGGCGCTCGAGATAGGCGTCGGTGATTTCCCGAGCCGGGTCGATGCCCGTCCGGCCGCGGCTCTTCTCGGTCAACCAGATCAGCAGGTTGAACAGGGCGTAGGGGGCCTGGCGGCCCCAGTCGGCGTACTCCTGGGCGAAGCGGCGTCGCTCGGCGGGGCGGGCGCCGACGTAGTCGGCGACGAAGGCATCGAGCAGGCCCCCTTCCGGGTCGGTGAAGGCCTCGAGCAGGTCGTCCCAGAAGCGCACACCGCGGAAGGCCCGGGCACCGAGCGCCAACTCGAGGGCCGGTCGCGGGGCGCGGTCGCCCAGACCCACCCCGCCCATCCAGCGGGCGAAGCGGCTCTTCTCCCGCAGGTGCCGGGTGACGGCGTCCATCAGTGGTTCGGTCGCCTCCCGCACTTCGCGCACCGCCTCCTGGTAGTGCACCAGCAGGTGGTCGGCGGCGCGGAAGCCGATGCCGTCCTGGTAGCCCATCACCGCCGCGACCCGGTTGAGCTGTTCCCGGCCTCGGGGCGAGTCGACGTCGATCGCCTCCTCCTGGGCGATGAGCAACTGAACCACGTGGCGCAGGGTTTCGAGAAACAGCAGGCTGCGGTCGAGGCGCGAGACCCAGGCCCGCAGTTCGGGGCGCGTCGAGCGCAACGCCCGCAGCAATTCCCGGGTGCGAGTGCTCTCGAGCCCCTCGATGGTCTTGAACGACAGTGTCAGGGCCATGATCAATCGCAGGGCGTCGTCCTTGGGATTGATCGAGCCGGCCGGCGCCGGTCGCAGCAGCAGCGAGCGGATCTCGCCGAGCAGGGAGCGCAGGTAGAGTTCGTGGCGCGAGTTGTCCCGGCCGGGGCGGTAGATGAACGGTGCGATGACATTCCGCACGAGCTGGCGGTACAGGCCCCGGTTGCCCACCAGGGGCTCGGCCCGCATCAGCTCGGTGACGACCACGAAGTCCAGCCGGCCGCGGTGGAGCAGGCGCGAGAGTTCCGCCGGAGAAAGGCAGTAGCCCTGGGCGCCGACCCGCTCGGCCAGGTAGTGATCGAAGGCGCTGGCATGGCGTAGCATCTGCACGGTCAGCCGGCCGAAGACCCGGTCGAGTTCCTCTCGCGCCGGGCCGCCCTCGTCGAGCACCGCCACGTCGATGTCGTCCTGGTGGCCCCGGGTGCCCACCGCGCAGATCACGAAGGGGGCCGTCAGATGGGGCGGGATCAACAGCCGCAGGACCCGGCGGATGTAGGCCGAGACCAGAGAGGTGAACTCCTCCTCGGTGCGGCGGATGAAGGCTCGGTAGGCCTTGCGGGGTTCGGGGCGCTCGGCCAGATCCATCGCCAGCCGCTCGAGGGAGCGCGAGCCGAAATGCAGGTACTGGATGCTGTAGTAGGTGCCCACCAGGGCCAGGGCCTCGGTGGGATCCCGGCCCGCCTCGGCGACCTGCAGGAAAGCCTCCTTGAGCGCCGGGGAGGTGCGGTCGAGGGGAACCCGCTGCAACGCCCCGGCCTGCTCGAGGCGCTCGAGCAGCAGGTCGCCGTACTTCTCCGCGGCCCGCAGATGCTTGCGCGCGTGGTTGCCCAGGGGGCGTGTGCGATCGATCAGTCGCCGGAGGACATCGCTCATCACCACCCCTCCGGCGGCCCGCCGCCGGGCCGCTGCGAGTGCCGGTCGATCAGCCCACCGTCGGTGCCACTTCTTCTGCCGTGGCCAGCCCGGTACGGAAGGCCTCGAGGTTGAGTTCTTCGGTGCCTCGAGGCACCCGGGCGAGGATCGCCTCCTCGGCGGCCTTGACGCTGACCGCGCCGGAGAGTCTGACGATCACGCCGACGGCAACGATGTTGGCCACGATCGCCCGGCCGATTTTCTCCCGCGCGATACGGATGAAGGGCACCTGGATCACTTTCCACTCACCCTCGGGCAGGCGGGTGACCGCGTCGGCATCGACCAGCAGCAGGCCCCCGGGCTTGAGGTCGTCGTGGTACTTGTCCAGCGCCTCCTGGGTCAGGGCCAGCAGCAGATCGAGGCTCTCGGCCTTGGGGAAATCGATCTCGCCGTCGGAGATGATCACCTCCGACTTGCTCGCTCCCCCCCGCGCCTCGGGGCCGTAGCTCTGGCTCTGGGTCGCGTTGCGGTCATCGTAGATCGCGGCGGCCTCGGCGAGGATCTTGCCGGCCAGCACCAGCCCCTGACCGCCCTCGCCGCTCAGACGCATCTCGTAACGAAAGCTCATCTCGCCTCCCGTCACTTCGCACCGACCGGCGACGTGGTCGACGGCGCACCGCCGAGACTCTCCACCAGCCGGGCGTAGCGCTCGGTGTATTCGGGCCGGGACTCGTCATCGACGAAGACCCCGGTGACGATCGCATTATCGGGCAACTCGTCGCCGAGCCGCTCGGCCTTGGCCACGGAAACCGATCGCTGCTTGAGATCCTCCACCATGTCCACCGGGTTGGCCATCCGGTTGCGACGACCGTAGGTGGTCGGGCAGGGGGTCATCAGCTCGACCAGGGAGAATCCCTTGCGAGTGATCGCCTTGACGATCAGCTTGTCCATCAGCGCCGGTTTGGCGACGGTCTCCCGGGCGACGAAGCTCGCACCGGCGGCGGCTGCCAGCCGGGCGATGTCGAAGTTGGGCTCGATGGCGCCGAAGGGGGCGGTGGAGGCCCGGTCGCCGGCGGGGGTGGCCGGAGAGGCCTGGCCGCCGGTCATGCCGTAGATCCAGTTGTTGTAGAGCAGGACGGTGATGTCGATGTTGCGCCGTGCGGCATGAATGAAGTGGTTGCCGCCGATGGCGCAGGCGTCGCCGTCACCGGTGACCACGATCACGTGCAGCTCGGGGCGGGCCATCTTCACGCCGGTGGCGAAGGCCAGAGCGCGGCCGTGGGTGGTGTGCAAGGTGTTGAAGTCGACGTAGCCCGGCGTGCGGGACGAGCAGCCGATGCCGGAGACCATGCAGACCTTGTCCTGGTCGAGGCCGAGCTGGTCGATGGCGCGCAGGATCGCCTTGAGCACGATCCCGTCACCGCAACCGGGGCACCAGATCAGCGGGAACTTGTCGAGGCGCAGGTACTTGTTGTAGTCGATCAGTTTTTTCGCCATCAGTCCCTCCGGGCCGCGTCAGCGGCTCGCCTCCTCGATCTGTTCGAGCACCTGTCCGGGACGAATCGGCTGTCCGTCGATGCGCGAGAGCGGAATCACCGGGCAGGCGCCGGCGACGGCCCATTCCACCTCGTGGGCGATCTGCCCGAGGGACATCTCGGGAACGATGATCGAACCGACCTGCGAGGCCAGCTCGCGGATCTCCTCGTCGGGGAAGGGCCAGATGGTGCGAGGGCGGAGCAGGCCGGCCTTGATGCCCCGGCTGCGGGCTTCGCGCACCGCCTGAGCGGCGGAGCGAGAAGTCGAGCCGTAGGCGAAGACCAGCACCTCCGCATCGTCGGTCTGCTCCCGGGCGACCTCGACGATCTCGGCCCGCGCCTGGTCGATCTTGCGGTGCAGGCGGAGCATCAGCTTTTCGATCTCGGCGGGGTTGTTGGTGGGGAAACCCGTCTCGTCGTGGGCCAGTCCGGTGACGTGGAAGCGGTAACCGTCGCCGTAGGCCGCCATCGGCGGGACCCCCGATTCCGTGTGCTGGTAGGGCAAGTACTCGTCGGGTGCGCAGTCCGGGCCGAGGCGATCGACCACCTCCACCGACTCGGGAGCGCGGAACTTCTCTTCGGTGTGGCCGAGGATTTCGTCGAGCAGCAGGATCACCGGCGAGCGGTAGGTCTCGGCCAGGTTGAAGGCCCGCACCGTCAGCTCGAAGGTTTCGGGCACCGAGTTGGGGGT
>JALTMS010000046.1 GCA_027001345.1 Acidobacteriota bacterium
AGGCTTCCAGCAATTCGCAGTTCGCCTCGTTGTCATCGGCAATCAGGATTCGCGTGGTTCGCCGTTCGGCCATGACTCGCTCGCCCTCTTCACGTTTCAGTCAGCTTTGCTCCGCCGTACACGTCGACGGGGCATCCTCGCCGGTCTCCCACGAGTACCCAGGGGGAACGGGAGCGGGGAACTGGCGGCACATCTGCCGGACCTCTTCCCGAATCTGCTCATGCCGCTCTGCGTTTTCCGAGTCCCTCAGCGCTTCGAGTATCCACCGGCCGATCTGCCGCATCTCCGCCTCCTTCATGCCCCGCGTGGTCAACGCCGGCGTACCGATGCGGATCCCCGACGGATCCATCGGCTTGCGCTCGTCGAACGGAATCATGTTCTTATTTACCGTGATGCCGCATCGGTCGAGCACCATTTCGGCGAGCTTGCCTCCGATGCCCAAGGGAGTGACGTCGACGAGCACCAGATGGTTGTCGGTGCCGCCACTGACTAGCGCCAACCCCCCTTCGGCCAACACTTCGGCCAATGTCTGAGCATTGGCGATCGTTTGCCGAGCGTACTCGCGAAATGCTTCACTGGATGCCTCATGGAAACAGACGGCCTTGGCTGCCACGACGTGCATCAGCGGCCCCCCCTGCAGCCCTGGGAAGAGGCTCCGGTCGATCGCACGTGCGTCGTCGCTAGAGCAAAAGACGAGGCCGCCTCGAGGCCCCCGCAACGTCTTGTGCGTGGTACTTGTCACAAAGTCGGCGACCGGCACCGGGTTGTGGTGGAGCCCCGCGGCTACCAGCCCCGCATAGTGTGCCATGTCGACCATCAGCTTCGCCCCGACCTCGGCGGCGATCTCGGCGAATCGGTCGTGAGGAATCTCCCGCGGATAAGCACTGGCTCCCGCCACGATCATCTTCGGCCGATGCTCCCGCGCCAGAGCCGCCACCTGGTCGAAATCGATCCGGTGCGTCTGGCGGTCGACTCCGTAAGGGATGAAGTGATAGAGCTTGCCCGAGATGTTGAGTTTCATTCCGTGCGTGAGGTGACCGCCGTGAGCCAAATCGAGCCCCAGCACGGTATCGCCCGGCTCGAGCACCGTGAAGTAGACCGTCATATTGGCCTGGGAACCCGAATGCGGCTGCACGTTCGCATGTTCGGCCGAAAAGAGCTCGCACGCTCGCTGCCGCGCTAGCTCCTCCACGCGGTCGGCGTACTCACACCCCCCGTAGTATCGCCGCCCGGGATACCCTTCCGCATACTTGTTCGTCAGAACGCTGCCCGTCGCCTCCATGACGGCCGAACTGGTGTAGTTTTCGCTGGCGATCATCTCCAGGCCGTCCTGCTGGCGACGCATCTCTCCCTGGATGGCCTCCCAGACAGCAGGGTCGGTAGCAGCTAACGGATGGCGGTGCGACGGCATCGCGGCCTCCCTGTCCTTCGGCGCAAAAAGAAACGGCACAGCAAGCCCCTACAGGGGAACTCACTATACCGAACCTATCCCGCGTCGCCTAGCGGCAGCCCCAAACCGGTACGATGCGCGACGCTTCCGACAGACGTCACCGAGTCAAGACCAGCGAAGTGCCCCGAGATTCCCCGCCGGCACCACTCGGATGCCAGACCGCTCAGTCGTCGGCCGCCTCGTCCGCGTCCGATTCGGGCACCACCATCTCGCGTTCCCGCTCGACTTGTTTGATCGCCTCGTACACCTCGCGGCGATGGATGGGAACGTCCTTCGGGGCCTCGAATCCGAGTCGCACCTTGTCCCGTCGGATTTCAACCACCGTCACAATGATCGAGTCATTGATGACGATGCTCTCGTCTTTCTTCCTCGATAAAACGAGCATGGTGTTTCCTTTCCCACACATGCAACCTCGCCGATCCGCTTCTTGCCGGCGGACGCTTCGGGTGGACCTTCCACCCTGCTGTCGTGGCTCCCCGCGATCACTGTGACGCGTTGGGCTGCCTTCAATTATACTTGGCCAGGCGAAAAACAAGCGTTCGCCCGCCGTTTTGCCCCTATGTTGACCAAAATC
>JALTMS010000047.1 GCA_027001345.1 Acidobacteriota bacterium
AGAGTCGATCTCCTGCACGAAACTCATCAGCATCAGCTCGCCGGACCACTTGTAAGCCGGCAGGATCCCGAGGCGAAAGCGATAGTCGCTGTCGTTGGAATCCTGGCGACCAACGAGTCTCCCGCGCGTCTCATCAGCGGTACCCCGGCGTATCCGCAGGGTCCCACCCAGGGAAAAGGGCAGCAGGCTCGGATGCAGGAGCGATCCTTCGATTTCGGTCTTCACCCCCGCCAGCCAGGTCTTCTCCGTCTGCTCGCTGTTGATCCCCCCCAATTCGGGGCGGCGCTTGGCGCGCTGAAAGTGGTAGCCAAAGTCTGCATAGCCCTCGCCGATCTTGACCCGAATCGGCCGCACGATACGGTATCCCTGAGCGACGACTGGAAGATGCACCCCGGCCAGCAGCACGGCACCCGCCACGACCCATGCCGCCGCCCGATTCACGATTCGCCTCCATCATCGACAGGCAGAGGGAAGTGGGGATCATGGCAACCCAGGCAGTCCTCGGCATCCACCGGCATGTGGTCGGAACCCAGACTCTCGAGGGTGTGGCAATAGACACATAGTTCTGCCGGAGGGCGCCGGAGCAACGCTTGCTGCCGGCTCCGGTGCGGCAGGTGGCAGGCCATGCAACGGCCGGCCGCCACGGGCCCGTGTATCGGGCGGTGCGCTGCGAGCGCCCCGGTCACTGCCAGGGAATCGGCGTGGCAATGCAGGCAGAGTTCCCTGGGAACCAGCCGCAGGCGCGCCATTTCCGCACCGGGGGCCGGATTCTCGTCCTTGCCCGTGTGACACTCCTGACAAAGCTTCGCCGCGTAGGGACCGTGAGTGCTCCCCTCCCAGACGATGTGCGCGGGAACCGCTGGTGCCCGTTCGGAACTCGCTTCCGGCTGCTCCGGCTCCTGTGACGGCTGCTGCGACTCACTCTGCGCGCGAGGAGGATCGTCGAAAAGCACTTCGATCAGGCGCAGGCGCCCCTCCCGGCTGCAACCGGCAGCCAGTAAGCACAAAGCGAGCAGCAGGGCCCGGGCCCTCCCGCACCCCGAGTGACCGAGGGTCATTCTCCGTTCTCTGCCTCTCCGGCGTTGGCAGCCGCATCCTGATCGACCGGTCTGGCGGCAGGCGGCATCTCCGAACCACCGACCGGCTCGCCGAAAGCATAGATGTTGAGCTTGTGCGGGCCGGTCTGGTTGGTTACCAGCACCAGGTACTTGGCTCGCAGCCGGGGGTCGATACGATCCCTGTAGTGGGGCAACAGGCTGGTATCGATGGTGATCTCGAAGGGCAGGTACATGTGCCCCTCGAAGTTTCCATATCCTCCGTAGACCGTGGCCGGTCGGCCATCGGGAAGGAAGATCTGGCAATTCTCGAACGCCGCATCGAGCACGTGCACCAGACCCTCGGGTCCGACCGCCACGCCTTTGGGGCGGGCGAAGCTACCGGTCCAGTCGCCGGCCTTGCCGAAACTGGCAATGAACTCCCCTTCCGGCGAAAGCTTCTGAACGCGGAAGTTCATCGCATCGGAAACATAGAGCGCACCGTCCGGGCCGGTGGTGATGAACGAGGGATACTTGAACTCGCCGGGACCGGCGCCCTCGCCACCAATGGTCGCGATCTTCTTCAAGCTCTTGCGGTCGTAGACCTCGATCTCGTGGTCCTTGATGTCGGCAATGTAGAGACGGTCGCCATAGACCGCCACGTCGGTCGGCTGCAAGGTCTCGGGGTCACCTACCGCGGTGAGGAAGTGCTGGTCTCCGGGAGCGTAGATCATCACTTGCCGGCGCATCACATCGGCGACATAGAGCGTCCCGTCGTCCGCGAAGACCAGGCCAGCGGGCTTGGAGAGCTTGCCGCCCGCCTGATCGCCGATCGGTTCGAACAGACCTTGCTCGAGATCGATCTTGATCACCGTACGCAGTACGGAATCAGCAACGTAGATGATGCCGTCATAGACGTCGACGCCTCGTGGACGCTGGAAGCCCTTGAGGGGAGTGTCGCCGAGCAGCA
>JALTMS010000048.1 GCA_027001345.1 Acidobacteriota bacterium
GACTGCAAGTGCTCGGCTCCCGTGCGCGAGGCGCCGAGCAGACCCCCCCTTCGTCGGTGATGCTGACGCTGGATCTGAGGATCCAGCAACGCCTCGAGCAGGAGTTGCAGCGCAGCGTCGAGCAGCACGCCGCGCGGCGAGCGATGGGCGTGGTCCTCGACCCACGCAACGGCGAAGTCCTCGCCATGGCCAGCTACCCGACCTACGACCCCAATCATTTCAGTCGGGCAGTGGCCCATCATCGCAACCTGGCCATCGGCCACACCTTCGAGCCCGGCTCGGTGATCAAGCCGCTGACCGCGGCTGCCCTGATCGAGACCGGCTCGGTTTCTCCCAGGCAGACGGTCTACTGCGAACAGGGGCGCTGGTACTGGAAGGGTGAGGGGCGAGGGCGGCCGATCCGCGACCACCATCCCCACCAGTGGCTGACCCTGCCCCAGGTACTCGAGGTATCGAGCAACATCGGCATCGCCAAGCTCTCCCTGCGCCTGAGCGAGCAGCAGCTCTACCAGACCCTGCAGCGCTTCGGCCTCGGCCGGCGCACCGGCATCGATCTGCCGGCGGAGGCTTCCGGAGCGTTGCGCTCGCCGAGTCACTGGCAGGGCCGAGATCGCCTGGCGGTCGCCTTCGGGCACAACCTCTCGACCACGGTGCTGCAACTTGCCGCGGCCTACGGCGCCCTGGCCCGAGACGGCCGGCGGCCGGTGCCGACCATCGCCCGGGCCTGGGCCGACCCCGAGGGGCGCTGGCACAGTCTCGAGCGCAGCCGCCGCGCCGTGCAGGCGGTCTCCGCAAGCACCGCCCGCCGTGTGAGCACCTGGCTCGAGGCGGTGATCGCCGGTGAGCACGGCACCGCCCACCGGGCGGCGGTTCCCGGCTACCGGGCCGCCGGCAAGACCGGGACAGCCGAGAAGATCGTCGCCGGCACCTACGACCGGCGTCGCAACATCTCTACCTTCGCCGGCTTTGCTCCCACCACTGATCCCGCCGCCGTGGTGGTGATCACGATCGACGAACCCAGCCGCGCAGGCCGGGACGCCGGCACGGTTGCCGCGCCCGCCTTTTCCGCCGTGATGGCGGAGACTCTTCGCCTGCTCAGGATTCCCCCCTCTGATCCCGCCGCACCCACGTTGGTGGCGGCCAGAGACAGGAAGCGCCCATGATGCTTCTCGGTGACCTGCTCCACGATCTTCCCGGCACTCGACTCAGGGGGCCACGACGTTGTTCGATCCAGCGAGTCGTCCTCGATTCGCGGATGGTTCAGCCCGGCGATCTGTTTGCGGCCCTGGAAGGGGAGCGCAACAACGGCAAGCTCTTCGTGGACGAGGCCGTCCACCGTGGCGCCGTGGCCGTGCTCTCCGACCCGCCCAAGCCTCCGGGATGCAACTCGTCGGTGGCGTGGGTCGAGTGTGAGCATCCCCGGCGGACGCTGGCGCAGATGGTCCGGCGCCTGCACGGCGCACCCGATGCACGACTGTCGGTGGTCGGCATCACCGGCACCGACGGCAAGACCACCACCGCGCACCTGCTCTCCTCAGCGCTGTTCGCCAACGGCATTCCCACGGCCATCTCGGGCACCCTCGGCCAGTCCTTTGGCCGAATCGGCGACGGCGCGAGCCTGACCACGCCGGAAGCACCGGAAATCTACGCCTTCCTCTCGGAAGTCGAGCGGGAGGGTGCCCAGGTCGCGGCCCTGGAGGTATCGAGTGCCGGACTGGTGGCCGATCGGACTTACGGCATGCGCTTCGTGGGCGCGGTGTTGACCGGCATCGGCCACGATCACCTCGACCTGCACGGCAGCCAGGAAGCCTACCTGGCGGCCAAGCGCACTCTGTTCGAACAGCTCGGGGCCTCTGCCTTCGCCGTGCTGCCTCGGGACTGCCCGGAGTACGAGAACTTCGCCCGGGCTGCCGCCTGTCCCAAGATCAGCTTCGGTCTGAGCGAGGATGCCGACTGGCGGGTGGTCGATCACAGCAGCCACATCGGCGGCGCGAGTTTTCGCC
>JALTMS010000049.1 GCA_027001345.1 Acidobacteriota bacterium
GCGAGGTGGCCGTGGTGCGGGCGAGAAGAGTGCCGGGTCCGACGGCGAAGTTTTCTTCCGTCGAACGGTAGACCGCGTACTCCACCGGGTTCGAGCAGGGAGAGGTCACCGCACTCCAGTCGAGTTGCAGGCTGCAAGTGGAACTGGCCGCGTCGGTGGCACTCAGGCCGGCCGGTGCGTCGGGAGGCAGGCTGCACTCCGGGGCGGCGCCTTCGAGCGTTGCAGAACTCGCCGCCGAGGCACAGAGCCCCGAGGCACTGACGGCCTCCACTTCCCAGGTATCCGTGGCGGGATCGTCGGGGTGATCGATCAGCGCCGTATCCGGGGCCCGCACCCGCCCGATCAGGGTGCGACTGGCGCCGGCCAGGCGATAGACGTCGTAGTGGTCGGCGCCGTCCACCGGATCCCAGGCCAGCAGGACGCCGCCGCTGTCGAGTCGCGTGGCACTCAGAGCTTCGGGGACGGCGGGAGCCGTGCAGCCGGGAGCGCAGGTCACCGTGGCATCATCGACGATCTGGATATTTTCGTAGTCCACCTCCACATCGTCCACCCGCCAGCGGTATTCGTCTCCGGACGAACCCCCGCAGGAAGGGGCTCCGGTGGCGGTGTCGTTGGATGCGGCGTGGAAGATCAACTGGAACAGCGTTGCGTCGGGTACGGGCGGCAGCTCGAATTCGGCGATCTCGCTCAGGTCGAGATCCACCTGTTGGTCGTCGCCGTCGGCGGACTGGTTGCGGTAGTAGCCGCTGGAGATCAGCCGGCCGTCCCGATTGGTGAAGATGTCGACCACGGTGCGGTCGCAGAGCTTGCCGTCTTCGTTGATCTTCAGGTGATAGTCCTCGAGGAAGCGGACCCGTTCGAGCACCGTCCGCGAGCCGGCGGGTCCGGTGTCGATCTGGGGGGACACCAGCCGATGGTGCTTTTCGTTGGTTGTCGACAGCCAGGTGCCGTTGCACGAGGGGAACAGCGCCATCGGATTGCCGAAGCAGAAGGAGAATTCCCAGGTGTCCTCAGTGGTCGAACAGTCCTGGTCGAGGTCGAAGTAGTACCAGGAGTCCAGCGGAGCCTCGGAAGATCCGTCATGGCAGACCAGGGCGGCGGAGGTGAAGTCCTCGGTCCATGTGGCCCGGGTCCGCTGCTCGTCGGCTTCCACCGTCAGGGTCAGGGGAACCCGGCGCTCGACGGAGGAATCGCTGGTGGTCACCAGCACTTCCAGTGCGCGGCTGTCCCGGGCAGTGGCGCCGTCACGCAAGGAAAGCGTGTAGCTCACATCACCGCTGGCCGAGGCTCCGGCGGGGATCGTGCCGAAAGAAGCGGTGTCCTGCTCGATGAAGACATCACCGAGGGAGGAGACCAGCCGGGCCTGCACGCCCGGAAGATCCGTCCGGCCGGGGTTGACCAGCGTCAACGCCAGGTCCACCGACTCTCCAGCGTCGAGGAAGCCGTCGTTGTCGCAGCCACCGCTGATCGCCACCGCTGCGATCTGCACGCTTCCCGCGCAGGCTACCGAGGCCCGTGCGGTGGCGGTCAGCAGGGGGTCGTCGTCGTCGTAGGTCACCGTGAGGGTCTCCGAGTCGGCCACCTGGAGTGTGCCGTCGGAGGTCACCAGTGCGCTGTTGGCCGCCAGCGGAAGGCTGCCGGTGAAACGGCCACCGCCCGCGTCGGTCAGCGTCAGGCTCTCACTGTCCCCCGAGCCGGTGGTGACATCGACCGTCGGGGCGCTGACGCGGTTGCTGTCGAGGACCTCGATCACGGCCTCGCCGTTGCAGGGATAGCGCTGGCGGTCGAAGCTGACCGTCCCGCCGCTGCTCGAGACCGGGCCGACGGCGAGCACGGCAAAATCCTGCCGACTGCTCAGGTCGGCCCAGCCGGAGCCGGGAACCGACTGGCCGACCACTTCCACCTTCCACAGTCCAGGGGTCAGGGTGTAGCCCGCCAGGCGCACCATCTCCACGTTGTCCGGGTCGTTGAGCGGGCGCACGTCGGCCTGGGTGTACTCGACGGTGAACGGCGAGCGGTCGCGCGTGGGCCAGGCGTTGCCCCAGTACACCGTTCCATCGGGAGCGGTGACCCGTAGATCGAGGTCGTTGACCAGGAAGGTCGGCGAGGCCACCAGGGACGGCGGGTCGGGCCAGGCCAGAACCACCTTCAGGTCGCTGGTGGTGGACTGAACGTAGAACTCCGCCGACCAGGTTTCGCCCGTGCTGACGCCGGTGTCGCGGGGAATGTCCCACAGGGCCAGACCGCGCCCGTCGCCGTCGAAGTAGAGCGCGTCGTCGAGCATCAATCGGCCCCAGCCCTGGTCGCTGGCGGGCGCATCGTCGGCGATCAGCGAAAGGTCGCAGTCACGGTCGTCGCTACAGAGTAGGCCCTGGTTGCCGGCACAGAGGCTGCACTCGTCGTCGTCCTGACAGGTGGTGAAGGTCGCGGTGCACAGGCCGACCAGGGTGTCGCAGGTGTCGAGATTGCACGGGCCGTAGTCGGGTCCGGCCCGCCCGGTCATGTTCAATGCCCCGGCGATCAGCGTTGCCTTGAGCAGGGCAGCGGAGGGCACGAAGCCGTCGGCGGCGATTTCCGTGCCCGAGGGATAGAAACCCTTGCGGTAGTACTCTCGGGCCAGGGCGGCGAAGCCCGCCGTCAGCGGCGCGGCGAAGGATGTGCCATTGACCTCCCGAGTCGCGCAGGTGCGGCCGACCTCGGCGAGGTCCGAATCGCCGGTGATCAACTGCTTGCCGGAGAGCACCAGGTCGGGCTTGAGCCGCCCGTCCTCGGTCGGCCCCCGCGACGAAAACTCCGCCAGATTCTCGGGATCCAGGTCCTCGCTCGGCGAGAGGCGGGCCTCCGAAGCGCCGACGGTGATCACGTTCTTGGCCGTGCCGGGCGAATCGAGAGTGCCCGCATAGGGTCCGCGGTTGCCGGCGCTGAAGACGATCAGGAAATCGGGGTGGTTCCAGACCATCCGGTCGGTGAAAAACGAGAGCAGGTCGTACTGGTTGCCGGCCGATCCCCAGGAGTTGGTGGAGATTCGCGCTCCCGCCTCGTACTCCTGCTCGAACATCCGATCGAGCACGCGCGGGACGGGCAGGCCGAGACCGACCAGGGTGCCCGCGTCGTTGCCCAGGTCCTCGACCACCAGCTTGGCCATCGGCGCCATCCCGTCGCTGGCGTCGTGGTGGGGTCCGAGAGGATTGCTCTCGTCGGCCGGGTTGTCGGGATTGTCCCCGACTGCGGCGATGGCGACCCAGGTGCCATGAGGGTCGCCGGAGCGCACGTCGTAGGCGGTTGCGGAATCCTGCAGGCTGCCCAGCAGGTTGTAGGCGATGATCTTGCGCCGGGAGTTGTCGACCGGCAGCGTGCCACGGTTCGCGCCGAAGGCCGGCACGCTCGATACCGGCGGCAGGCCGGCCGTGTCTTCCATCCAGCAAACGTCCGGATCCACGCCCGTGTCGGCGATGGCGATGATCTCCCCGGCACCGAGCAGGCCGTGCTTCCAGATCGTCGCCGAGGCGGAATAGTTTTGCCGCGCGAAGACATCGTAGGACTGGCCGATCCACACCGCGTCGTCGTTGTGCAGATCGACGGTGCCGGCCGGTTCGATGACCACCAGCTCTTCGAGGGCGGCGAGGGCGCCGAGGTCGAGCGCCAGGCGATCGAGGGGGACTTCCACGGTCAAGGCGACCACGCCGGCGCTTTCGGCGCCGGCCGGGACTGCTACCCCCGGCAGGGCCCGGCTCACCGCGGTCCGTGCTTGCTCGAGACTGACGCCGGGGGCGAAGAGCAGGTCGAGGCGCAGGGTTTCCGCCCGTTCCCCGGGCAGCGGCTTGTCGAGCACCAGGCCCCGAGCCAGCCGGCCGAGGCGGCGGTCGACCTTGAAGCCCGGTTCGTAGCGCCCCACCCAGCGCACCTCCGGCTCACCGGCGAGGCTCGCCAGGGTGTAGGCGTCGGCGCGCACCAGGTAGGCTCGCTGGGGAACATAGGAGAGGATCTCGGCCCCGGCGGCGAGGATCTGGGCCCGCTGAGCCGGTCCCGGAGGCACTTCGAACTGCACGATGGCCAGACGCAGCGCGCTGGCCGGCAGGTCGCGGGAGCCCGGAGGCACGGGAACGTAGGCCGAAAGGTCCGGTGAGCCGTGGCGCAGGGGGTCGAAGCGGGCGCCGTCGAAGAGAATCCAGCCACCGTCAGCGGCCAGCGTCTCGATCTGCCGCCGGGCCGCCTCGTCGGCGGGGAAGACCAGGGCGTCAGCCGCCGGACCGGATCGTGGCAGGTGGGCCGGCCCCGGTGGTCGGACCTGCTGCTGGCGGGTCGGGGAGGGTCGGTAGCCGTCCCCTCGCTCCCTGCGGCGCTCGGCAGCTCCGACGGGTGGGATCAGGCCGGCGAGGAAAACCAGCAAACAGAAAAAAGGCACAGCGGCGCCCTGGGGCTGCCGCGCACCGAACAGGTGTGCGAGCCGTCTCATGGAGCTAGGGAGTACTGCCCCGAGGGCGGTGGCGCAAGGCCGGGCTTTCGCGGACCTGCTAAGTCGTTTCGTTTTGCCCCGTCCCGGTTCGATTCGCTTCGTCCTTGACGACCCGGGAAAGCAGCGGGGGCAGAGCGGCCCGGATCTCGCCCGGGGCGACGACTTCCGCTCCCCAGCGGGCGGCGCGGAGGCTCAGATCGGAGGCCGGATCGAGGGCGATGGCGATCAGGGCCGTCCGCCCGGAGAGAGACTCGAGCACTGCCATCCCGTCCTCGCCGGCGGAGACCAGATCGACCACGGCCGCGGCGGGATCCTCGCCCTGGCGCAGCAGAACCTCGGTGCGCGCCAGGTCCGGAGCCCGTCGGGGCGAAAAACCGGCCATCCGCACACTCTGCTCGAGCCCAGACGAAGACAGGCTGTCTTGCGACAGCACCAGAACCCACGCCGGCATCTCCCGACCCTCCCGACGGCGGCTTGCCGCCGCACCGGGCAAAAGCCTACATTGCCTCGAGGGAAGCTCCAAGACCCCCCGGGGTGGAGAGGATCACCGTGCACATCAACGACCTGCTCAAGTCGGCCGCCGAAAAAGGGGCCTCTGACCTGCACTTGAAAGTGGGTTCCTACCCCGTGATTCGGGTCGACGGCCGGCTGATGGCGATGACCGAGCATCCCCGGATGATGCAGGAGGACACCATCGCCATGGCGTTCTCGATCATGAGCGCCCGTCAGAAGCAGAAGTTCAAGGAGAACTTCGAAATCGACCTGGCCTACTCGGTCCCCGGTCTCGGACGCTTCCGCGTCAACGTCTTCCAGCAACGCGGCACCGTCGGCCTGGTGCTGAGAATGATCCCGGTGCGGGTCGCCTCGATTCGCGAACTGGCCCTGCCGCCGGTGCTCGAGACCATCGCCAGCGAGCATCGGGGCCTGGTGCTGGTCACCGGCTCGACCGGTTCGGGAAAGTCGACCACCCTGGCGGCGATGATCGACTTCATCAATTCCCAGCGCTGCGAACACATCATGACCATCGAGGACCCCATCGAGTACCTGCATCGGGACAAGAAGTCGTTGATCAACCAGCGTGAGGTGGAAGTCGACACCGGCTCCTTTGCCGGTGCGCTGCGCTCGGCTCTCAGGCAAGATCCCGACGTGATCCTGGTCGGGGAGATGCGCGACTACGAGACCATCGAAACTGCGCTGGTTGCAGCGGAGACCGGGCACCTGGTGCTTTCCACCCTGCACACCCTCGATGCCACCGAGACGATCAATCGCATCATCTCCGTCTTTCCACCACATCATCAGAAGCAGATCCGCTTGCAGCTCGCCTCCGTACTCAAGGCCTGCATCTCGATGCGCCTGGTGCCTCGCGCCGATGGCCAGGGGCGTGTGCCCGCGGTGGAGATCCTGCGGGCCACCCCCTACATCCGGGAATGCGTCGAGAACAAGGACAAGACGAAGATGATTCGCGACGCGATCGCCCAGGGGACATCCCAGTACGGCATGCAGACCTTCGATCAGTCGCTCTACGACCTGTGGGCCAGTTCACTGATCACCCGCGAGGAGGCGCTGGCCCGGGCGACGAACACCGACGAACTGCGCCTGCGGATGGAGGGGATTCAGTCCACCGCCGCTGCCTCCCAGGAAGAGATGCAGCAGATGATGGGAGGGGGGGGCACCGAAGAGGTGGCGGTGGCCGACCTGCCGGAAATCACGCGTCTGGGAGACTGAGCCCCCGAGCCCGCCGGTCCGGGAGGTTCCGCCGAGGTACGCGGGTTATGCTCTGCCCATGGCTGGCACGGCATGGGACAAGGCACTGGATCTGCTCTCCCGGCGCTCCTACACCCGTGGTGAGATTCGCCGTCGACTCGTGCGTGGGGGATGGGACGAGGACGAGGTGGGCCAGGTGCTCGCCAAGCTCGAGCGACTGTCCTTAGTCGATGATCGCCAGGTCGCCTATAATCACGCCCGCCGCCGGGCCCTCGAAGGTCGGCGGGGGCGACGCCGCATCCGCGCCGAGTTGCTCCGGCGGGATCTGGAGCCGGATCTCGTGGAAGCCGTTGTGGACGAGGTCTTGCCTCCCGAGCAGGAGGAGCAAGCTCTGTGTCGCGCCGCCTCGCGGCTGGCACCGGGGGGGCGCGTTCCCGCTGAGCGGGCCGAGCGCGATCGCCTGGCGCGAAGGTTGCTGAGGGCGGGCTTTGCCCCGGGCCGGGTACGAGCCCTGCTCGAGCGCGCGAGTCTGGACGATCTCGATGGGGCCCCGGGTCCCGGCGACGAGGAAGACGAGTGATGGACTCCCAAGAAGTACGGCAGATTTTTCTCGATTTTTTTGCGGCACGCGAGCACCG
This sequence comes from Acidobacteriota bacterium, assembly GCA_027001345.1. Taxonomy (GTDB): domain Bacteria; phylum Acidobacteriota; class Polarisedimenticolia; order J045; family J045; genus JALTMS01. Next base: position 6,799 of record JALTMS010000049.1, read on the forward strand.
GAAGGTGCCCTCTTCGCCGCTGATCCTGCCTTCCGATCCGACTCTGTTGTTTGCCAATGCGGGGATGAACCAGTTCAAGGATGTCTTCCGCGGTCGCGAGCGCAGGCCCTACACCCGGGCGACGTCCTCCCAGAAGTGTCTGCGGGTCTCGGGCAAGCACAACGATCTCGAAGAGGTCGGCCGCACACCGCGGCATCACACCTTTTTCGAGATGCTCGGCAACTTCTCCTTCGGTGACTACTTCAAGCGAGAGGCGATCGTCTGGGCCTGGGAACTGGTCACCGAGCACTACCGGATCGACCCCGAGCGACTGTGTGCCACGGTCTTCGAAGGCGACGAGGAGTTTGCCGGTGACGAGGAGGCGTCCGAGATCTGGCAGCGGGAAGTGGGCCTGCCCGCAAGCCGGGTCATTGCTCTCTCGCGCAAGGACAACTTCTGGCAGATGGGCGATACGGGACCGGCGGGGCCCTGCTCGGAGTTGCACTACGACATGGAGCCTGGGGGAGACGCCAGCGCCACGCCTGCGAGCGATCCCGACCGTTTCCTCGAGATCTGGAACCTGGTCTTCATGCAGTACGACCTGCAGCCCGGTGGCGGAAGCCAGAAACTGCCCGCCCCATGCGTGGATACCGGAGCCGGGCTCGAGCGGATGACGGCGGTGCTCTCCGGCGTGCGGAGCAACTACGACACCGACCTCTTCCAGCCCCTGATCGCGGCGCTGGCCGGCGAGGCGGGGATCCACTACGGTCAGCGCGACGAGCAGGACATCTCCCTGCGGGTGATCGCCGATCACCTGCGGGCGATCACCATGCTGGTCTGCGAGGGAGTGATTCCCGGGCCCGAGAAGCGCGGTTCGGTGCTGCGGCGGATCCTGCGCCGGGCCCTGCGCCATGGCCGGCTGCTGTCTCTGCCGGCGCCCTTCCTTCACCGTCACCTCGAGCAGGTCGTCGATGTGCTCGGTGGGACATACCCCGAGTTGCGAGAGAATCTGCCGGTGGCCGAAAAGGTCGTGCGCCGCGAGGAGGAGCGTTTCGAACGCACCCTGGCCGACGGCTTCGAGCAACTCGAAGAGCGCATCGCCCAGGTCGTCTCCGCCGGCGCGACGGTCTTCCCGGGTGAGGAGGCCTTCGTCCTGGAGAGCGAGCGTGGCTTGCCGCTGGACCTGCTGCGGGATGCTCTCGACGAGCGGCGGCTGAAGCTCGACGAGGAGGGTTACCGCCGGGCCCGGCGCCGGCATGTGGAGACTTCCCGGGTGGTGAGCAAGGCCGGGGGCGGAAGCGAGTCGATCGAAGGACTCGAATCGTGGGTCGGACGTGGCTCGCGCTTCGTCGGTTACAGCAGTGAGCAAGCCGAAGACGTGCCGGTGTTGGCGCTGTTCGGCGCGACTGGTT
>JALTMS010000050.1 GCA_027001345.1 Acidobacteriota bacterium
GGCGTGGGGGCAGCGATCTTGGGGTGGGTCGCCAGCCGGCGAGGTGCCAGAGGGCCGGTGGCGGTCAGTGCGGCCAGCAGGCCGGCGGTCTGGGGCTCGTAGAGAGCAAACAGCGGCTCGACCTTTTCCGGCGTTTCGGGGTCCAGGCGAGGCAGGATGCCCCAGGTACCGGGGCGGCGCTGAGCCAACAGCCAGCCCGCGGCCTCGGAGCTGACCAGGGGCAGATCGCAGGCGGCAATCAGCCAGGCCGCGCCAGGGGCCCAGCGGACTGCGGCCAGCAGCCCGGCCAGGGGACCTGCGATGCCGGGAGGGTCCGGCAGAGCCGGGAAGCCCGCCGCCCCGCTGCGGTCGGTGCCGAGCAGGAAAGTTCGCTCCACGTGGGGTGCGAGGGCAGCGGCCACCCGATCGACGAAGCGCTCGCCCCGGTACTCGATTCCCGCCTTGTCCCGCCCCATGCGGCGACTGCGTCCCCCGACGAGGATGCCGCCGTACAGCGGCGGCCGGCGCCAGGCCCGGGGCAGGTAGTCGTCGAGCAACTCGAGCAACTGTGTGGGCCGGTCGCTGTCCCAGGCCAGGGTGGCCAGTACCTGCTCGACCCCCTCGGGGCGGGGGCTGTCGCCGCCTTCGAGCCAGACCTTGGGCAGGGGCGTCGACTTGTGCCCTTCGACGAGGACCAGGTCGTGGTCCAGCAGCAAGTCGGCCAGCAGAACCGGCAGGGGGCGCCGTCGCTCGCCATGGGTTCGGGCGAAGAGTTCCTCGGTCGAGCCCAGCAGCACGTCGGCACCGGCTCTGAACAGGCGATCGGAATCCTTGCCCGGTTGGTCGACCCGAAACTTGTGACTGTCGTGCTTGACCAGGGCCACTGCCAGACCGCGCTGACGGAGCACGGGGATGGTGGCCTCGAGCAGGGTGGTTTTTCCCGACCCGCTCCAGCCACAGATTGCCAGGACCGGGCCGACGGGGGGGGCATTCCAGGGGTCTTGCGGATGAGCTTCGGTGGGCACGACGGCGATCTCCTCGGAGGGTCCAGGCAAGCTATCATGGATTCGATCGCTGTCGAAAAAGGAGGCTCTCTTGGGGCACTCGGTGAGCGTGACGCGGGGAGTTCGGGTCGAGGTGAGCAGTCGCTACCTGGCGGAGCGCTCCCAGCCTGCCCAGGATTTCTACTTTTTCGCCTATCGCATCATTATCTCCAACGACAGTTCCGATGCACTTCAGCTCATCTCTCGGCACTGGATCATCACCGACGGCCGGGGGCAGGTCGAGCAGGTCCGGGGGTCGGGTGTGGTGGGCAAGCAGCCACGGCTGCAGCCGGGGGAGAAGTTCGAGTACTCCAGTTTCTGTCCCCTGACCACCCCGCGAGGCTCGATGCGTGGCAGCTACCTGATGCAGGCTGACCAGGGCCCCTCCTTCGAGGTGGAGATCGCCTCATTCACGCTGGAGATGCCCCTGGAGCTGAACTGATCCGGCTCCCGGCCCGAGTCCTCCGCGGTACTGCCTGGCATTTTGACTAAAGATTCAGTGAATTCTGCCGAGATAGAAATAGGTAGAAGGTCTCTATGGCGACACCCTGGGGAGGTGTGACCATGATAGAAGCGACGGCTGGTGGGAGCGCCTGGTTCGTCCGGCGTTCGCGAATGACGACTCTTGTCCTCCTTCTGTCTTCTGGAATGGCCCTGGCCAGTTCCGGTGGCGAAACCGAGCGGATCGCCAGCCTCCTGGCTCAGGCGCTGATCTCCGGGCGCGCCGTGACGGCGCGCTATCAGGAGGTGATCAACAGAGATCAGTCCGCGGACAAGGGCCTGACGCCGGAGTTCTTCCTGGAGGAGATGTGCCGGGAGTTCGAGAAGCGTACGGGAATCGATCTGCGCGCCCTGGAGCCGACCTCGGCGCGCAACCGCCTGCTCCTCGCGTTTCTGGCGGCCAGCCGCAAGACCTTCGAACACGCCCAGCCACTGATCAACATGCAAGGTCTGGGATTCAAAGGCTTCATTCC
>JALTMS010000051.1 GCA_027001345.1 Acidobacteriota bacterium
GAGCGAAGACGGCGTCGTCTTCGGCGGTCGCGGTGTGGGCATCCTGATTGATCTCCACCGCCCGCACCTCGATCTGCCACAACCCCGCTTCGGGGAAGGGAATGAAGACGTTTTCCACCGTATTGATGTCGTCGGGAGCACCTCCCGCGACGGAGGCGGTCCCCACGTCCAGCCCCTGGTTGCCGTAGAAGATCTCTCCCGTCGGTGCGGTGACCAGCAGATCGAGATCGTTGATCCGATGCATCGCCGCGGAGAGGGTTCCCGGAGGATCGGTGTAGACCAGAGTGATCTTCAGCTCGCTCTCGCCGGCGATCACCTCCACGTCGTAGAACGCGCTCTGCCCGACTTGCAGCGCCGTGGTCTCGTCGATCACCAGCGAGCGGGCGGCCGATTCCTTGGCGCTGCGCACCCCGGGTCGACCCCAGCCCTGGTGGGTGCGGGTCAGGTCGTGGTCGGTGCCCGAAAAGGGGTACTGGCGGGCACTGTTGATCAGCAAAGCCTTGCTGGTCGCCGCATGAGGCCGGCGCTGGAAGACGTTTTCGCCGATGGGGTTGGTGTTCCATACGTTTTCCGACCACATCTGGATCTGCAGGCCGAGGATGCCCGCCACCTCGGGTGTCGCCGCGGAGGTGCCGTTGAAGTCGGGGCGGTAGCCGCCCGTCACGGTGGTGTAGATGTGATCGCCCCAGTAGCAGACGTCGGGCTTGATCCGGCCGTCCTCGGCGGGGCCGATGGAGGCAGAGCCACCCCAGAAGTCATCCGCCGGATCGAGGCTGTTGCCGTGCTTGATGGCACCGACGGAGATCACGTTCTTGGCCCAGGCTTCGGGTCGGCTCGACTGGGTGCCGGAGTTGGACTGGGATTGGGTGATGGCCAGATCGAGCCGCCAGACGATGTCGTCCATTTCCTGGGAGTAGCTGGTGTAGGCCGTGGTACGGGTGTGCCCCCAGGAGTTGGTCTGGAATGAGGCGTAGTAGGGATAGTCGAGCAGCTCCTGGGTGTGGGCGAAGCGATCGGTCAGCTCGTCCTTGTCGGCGAAGATGCCCTGTTCGGCGCAAGAGAGCAGGCCCTCGGCCCGGGCGTCGCCATCGCCGTCGCGCCTGCCGTTGCCGAAGACGATGCCGTAGGTGCTCGAGCCGTGGTTCATCAGGTCGTGGGGGCCATGGAGCATCACCCCGTCGAAATCCTGGTGCGTTTCTTCGAAGCCCGAGTCGAGGACTTCCCCGCGAACTCCCTGGCCACAGGTACCGGCGTCGTTTTCGACCCACACCCTGCCCGAATCCTCCCGCACCAGGTCCATGTCGGTTTCGGAGGGGGTCCAGGGATCGACCCACAGCAGCCGGTCGCTGCGCGCGAGCACCTCGAGCTGCGCACGATCGGCGAGGATCTCCAGCACGCGACCGCTGTCGGGAAGCGCGAGGATCTGCGCGCCGAGTGCGCGAGCCCGCTCGGCCAGCAGGGTCTTGGCCTCGAGGCCCCAGCCCGCTACGGTCAGGCGCAGGGGCTGCCGGTCGTCGGGCGGAGCCCGCCGCACCCAGCGCTGGACTTCCGGCGACAGACGGTACCAGGGGTGGAAGGGGACGACCCGCTCGACGAAGTCCAGCGCCGTGATCTGGTTGATACGCTCGGGTGCGCAGCGGATCAGGTGACCGTCCCGCGGTATCGAGGCGAGGATCTCCGCGCCGGCTTCGGTCAGGGCCCGGCGGAACTCGGGCAGGCTGCGTGTCGCCAGGGCCACAACGAACAGCCGTCCGGCGGAGGGTTGTCGCCAGTCGGCCGGAGCGAAGGGCGGCGGCCGGTCGACCACCAGCGCGCCGGCGCGCAGCCGTACGCCGCCACGGCGCAGCCGGGCCGCAGCCCAGGTCTCGCCGCCATCGCGAGTGAAGCTGTCGTAGCGGCGGCCATCGGCGCGGGTCCAGGTGGCAAACAGGGCCCGGCCCTCGGGATCCGCGCCGCTGGGACCTGGCTCGGCACGCCCCGGGAAGTGGTCGAGCG
>JALTMS010000052.1 GCA_027001345.1 Acidobacteriota bacterium
AGGCACTGGCCGCCACTGAGCGTCTGGCCGAAGAGAAGAAGGCCATCGCCCAGGCGGAGGCCGAGCAGATCATTGCCGAGGCTCGTCGCCACGCCGAACAGATCATCTCTCGTACCCGCTCGGAGTTGACGCGCATCGAGCAGCAGATTTTGCGGCTCAAGGTGGAGCGCGAGACCTTCGAGAACCGCCTGACCGGCCTGCTCGACGAGCATCGCCGGCTACTCGAGCTACGGCGCCAGGAGGTGGGCGTGGCCGAGCGTCTCCAGCCTCGTAGCACCATGCCACCTCCGGTGGCTTCTCCCCCCGGGGGCGAGTCGACCCCGTGACCTCCCCCGTGGACGCCGATTTTCTGCTCGTCGGCGCGTCGGAAGTGGTGACCTGCGCCGGGCCATTGCCCGCGGCGGGAGCCGACCAGTCGCGGGCCGGAGTGATCGAAGGCGGCGCTCTGGCGGCGCGGGAGGGGCGGATCGTCTGGGTCGGCCCGGAGGCCGAGACCGATCGCATTCGGCTGATCGAGGGCGGTCGTCGGCTGGACGTGGGCGGCCGTGCCGTGTTGCCGGGGCTGGTGGATACTCACACCCACCTGATCTGGGCCGGTCAGCGCGCCGACGAGTTCGAGCGGCGCCTGGCGGGGGCGAGCTATGGAGAGATCCTCGCCGCGGGGGGCGGCATCCTCCGCACGGTCGAGGCGACACGCGCGGCGAGCCTCGAGGAGCTGACGGCGATCGCTCTGAGACAGATGGACCGTCTGGCCCGCTTCGGCGTGACGGCGATGGAGATCAAGAGCGGCTACGGCCTGGAGACCGACACCGAGTTACGGATGCTCGAGGCGGCCCGGCAGGCCGCCCGGCAGCGGCCCTACGCAGTGACCACGACCTTTCTCGGAGCCCACACCCTGCCCCGGGAAGCCCGAGGTTCGGCCGCCGCCGAGGAGGCCTACCTGAAGCTGGTGATCGACGAGATGATTCCAGCCGTCGCGAGTCGCGATCTGGCACGTTTCGTCGACGTCTTCATCGATGAGCATGCCTTCAGCGTCGAGCAGGCTCGGCGGGTGCTCGACGCCGCCCGGAACCACGGTCTGGGCATCAAGGTTCACGCCGGACAGCTTGCCGTCGACGGGGGAGCGGCCCTGGCGGCCGAGATGGGGGCGATCTCCGCCGATCACCTCGAGCACCTGGCCCCCGAGGCCATCGAGGCTCTGGCGCGGGCCGGCACCGTGGGCGTCTTGCTGCCCGGGGCGACGCTCTTCCTGCGTTCTCACGACTACGCCGACGGGCGGAGGATGATCGATCGGGGGATGGCCGTCGCGGTGGCCACTGATCTGAACCCCGGAAGCTGTCCTTCGGAATCTCTGCCGCTGATGATGCAGCTCGCCTGCCTCTACTGCGGCCTGAGCGTCGATGAGGCGATCGTGGCCGCCACGGCCAACGCCGCCGCGGCTTCCGGGCTCGACCCGATCACTGGAAGTCTCGAGTCGGGCAAGCGCTGCGATCTGCTGGTACTCGACAGCCCGAGTCGTCGGGATCTGCTCTACCGGCTCGGTGCGCCCCCCATCTGGCGAGTGCTGGCGGCCGGACGGCAGGTACCCGGGCCGGCTACATCCTGATCGACTCGTAGGTCTCGTCGAAATCCCAGATCCACTGGTAGACCCCCAGGTCCACCTCCACCTGGTGCTGAACTTCGACCTTGACCGACGCGCGTGTGCGCTTGATTTTCACCTTCTTCTTATCCAGCGGCAGTCCCAGCTCCTCCGCCTTGTCCAGGATCCGCTTGCGCAGGGCGCTCTCGTCCCAGCGTCCTCCCCGGGTCGCTGCGAAACGAGCCTGGCTCTCGCAGTAATCGTGGAACTCGTAGACGGCGACTTTAGCCGGAATGATACGAACAGCGGCGAAGATTCCCGTTGCCATCAGGGCAATCCAGACAATGACGCCGAGTCGGCCGTTGCCACGTTGGTCGTACACGTCGTCCTCCCGTGCGTGGAGCAATCCCGCAAAATCAATCTAGGTGCCGGCCAGCCGAGGGGCCACTTGCAGCGGCCGCAAGCCGGAGGACGCCACGCAGGGAATCTCTGTTTCATCGCTCAGGTCGTGGACTCGCCTTCTGGTGCACCACCGAATCGAGCAGGGTCTCGTTGGGAATCACCACGGTATCGCCATCATGCTCGAGGATGGTCTGAACCGGAGTGATCGCCGTCAAGGTTCCCCGTTCGCCCTGTATCTCGACCTCTTCGCCGATCGTCAGGGTCTTCCGCGCATAGAACCCCGCTATGATGCCGCGAGTGACGGCACGGGTGCCGAGGCCGAACGACAGACCGAAGGCCAGCGCCATTCCCGCCAGAGAGCAGATCGTCACGATGCGCAAGATGTCCGTGTCGATCTTGAGTTGCCCGATAGCCATCAAGCCGGAGAGCAGGAGAATCAGGACCGAGACTGCGGAACCGAGGGACGAGGCGAAGTCCAGTCCGGACTCTTCGGCCGCTCTGGTGGTGATCCCTCCGACGAAGTTGCCGGCGAGGCTGCCGACGACGAGGAGCAGTACGGCCGCGACGAGATTCGGCAGATAAGCGAAGACGGATCTGATAGCGTCGGATACCGGATCGATCCCCAACACCTCCGCCGCAATCTGCGCAAAGAGAACGACCAGGAGGTAGTAGACGAAGCGCGGTACGATCACGTGCAAGGGCTTTTTCGCGCCCAGCCGGGAGGCGAGTGTGGAAAGTCCAGCGGTTTCCATCAGCGACTCGAGTCGCATACGCCGGAGAACACTGCGCAGAACCCGCTCGATGATCTTGGCCACAATCAGTGCCAGCAGGAAGAGTACGATTCCGCTGAGAACACGTGGGGCGATCGCGATCACCGACGAGAGCAAGTTCATCAGCGATTCAATGATCTGGTCTTTGATCTCTACAGCCTGATTCATCGAGTGCCTCCTCCCTTCGTGGACCCCGCAAACAGACCGTAGAGCAGCTCGAGAAGTTGGACGACCAGTACGATCGGTGCAATCAGAAAGGCGTTCGCCACGTCTCCGGCCAGGAGCCGCCGGTTGATCTTGGCCCTCAAACGGGAGAGGAATCCGGGAGGCGGGCTGGAGTCCAGCGCACGAATCTCTGCGATCGGTTGGTCGGAGAATCTCTCGTCGGTCGGAATGCGTTCGTCGTTCACCGCGTGCCCCCTGTTTCCGGTGCTTCGGTCAACGTCTCGTAGCGGGCACGGAATTCTTCCCTCGCGCGTTTGATGCGCATCTTGACGGCGGACAACCCGATACCGAGCAGATCCGCGATCTCCTGATAGCTCAGGCCGTCGAGATCCCGCATCAGTAGCGGCGCGCGCAATGTATCGGTCATCGAGTCCAGAACGAGATCGATGGTGCGTCTTTGATTCTCGCTGTGAATCGCGCGTGGGGCTTCGGGAGCGACCTGAAGCTCTTGCGCACTTTGCAGTCCCGGTTCATCGACTGAAACGAAGGTCTTGCCCTCCTTCTTTCGCAAATGGTTCAGGCAGTGATTGACCTTGATACGCTGGAGCCAGGTCTTGAACTGCGCTCTGCCCTCAAAGCGTTGAAGCCCGAAGAAGGCCTTGATGAAGACTTCCTGAGCGAGATCCTCCGCGTCGCTCTCGGATCCGCCGAGGTAACGGCAATTGGTGTGCACAGAGCGTTGGTAACGCTCGACGAGTTGCTCGAAAGCGCGCATGTCGCCCGGGGGCGCGCTCTTGGCGGTTTCGACGAGCTGGTCGTCGGATAGCTCCTCTGGTCTTTCCTTTCTGCTCATGTACTCTTCCCTTGGATCGATCTTGCAGCAAATGGTCACATCTCGACCCCGTGTGCCGGAGCTGCGGGGTCGAAAGTCTACTCCCGATCACGGGGAGTGGAGAGGACGGGCCGGGGCGGATTCCGGCCGAGCATGCCCGTAGAACACGATCTGTTGGTGCTGGTGTTCGGCTGAAAGGCTCATGCATAATCCAGCGTAATCCAGGTTGGTCCATGGGAGGCCGAGTCGTGGACGCAGTGGAGAAAACAGGAGCATTCTATCTCGGGTGCCGCTACGAGCCTCGAAGGTCGGCCGTCACGGACGAGCCGATACTCTACGATGCGAAAGACCTGACGACCCATGCCGTGATTCTCGGTATGACGGGCAGCGGCAAGACCGGTCTCGGCATCGCCCTGCTCGAGGAGGCGGCCATTGACGGCATTCCATCGATTGTCATCGATCCGAAAGGTGACATGGGGAACTTGCTGCTGACCTTTCCGTCTCTGAATCCCGTGGAATTCCAGCCGTGGATCGATCCGGCTCACGCTCTCGGCCGCGGGCAGTCTGTCGAGGGAGAGGCGCGGCGCGTAGCCCGCATGTGGAGCGACGGCCTCCAGCGCTGGGGGCAGGATGGTCGCCGCATCGAGCGCCTGAAAAAGGCTGCCAACTTCCAGCTCTTCACGCCGGGGAGCCAGGCAGGTCGCCCGATTTCCGTGATCCGCAAGTTCTCCGCGCCCGGTGCCGAGTTGGCGCGGGATTCGGACGCCCTGCGCGAGCGCATCAGCGCCGCCGCTTCCGGTCTCCTGGCGCTGCTCGGGCTCGATGCGGATCCGATCAGTAGTCGCGAGCACGTGCTGGTTTCCTGCATCCTGTCCGAGGCCTGGCGGCGAGGGGCCGACCTCGACCTGCCGGGTCTGATTCGGGCGATCCAGTCTCCGCCGTTCGAGCGGATCGGAATGATGGATCTGGAAACCGTGTTTCCCGGCGCCGAGCGAGTCGCCCTGGCGCTGCGCCTGAACAACCTGATTGCTTCTCCGGACTTCGCGGGCTGGATGGAGGGTGAGCCTCTCGACATCGGCCGTCTGCTCTGGGACGAAGGGGGTCGACCGAACGTCAGCATCATGTCGATCGCGCATCTTGCAGAGCCGCAGCGGATGTTTTTCGTCACCACGCTGCTTGGTGAAATCGTGGCTTACATGCGCAGCCTGTCAGGCAGTTCCGGGCTCCGAGCACTGGTTTATATGGACGAAGTTTTCGGTTATCTGCCTCCCACCAGCAGCCCGCCTTCCAAGCGCCCGCTGCTGACCTTGCTCAAGCAGGCCCGCGCCTACGGCATCGGCCTGGTGGTCGCGACCCAGAATCCGGTGGATCTCGACTACAAGGCTCTTTCGAACGCGGGCACGTGGTTTCTCGGTAGGCTCCAGACCGAACGTGACAAGGCTCGCGTGATCGAGGGGCTGGAAGGAGCCTCGACGGCTTCTCGGCAGACCTTCGATCGGGTCGCCCTCGATTCCACGCTTTCGGGGTTGGGCAAGCGCGTGTTCCTGATGAACAACGTTCACGAGAGCGAGCCCGTGCTGTTTCATACGCGATGGGCGTTGTCCTACCTCGCCGGTCCTCTCACCCAGGCTCAGATCCAGCGACTGAAGGGCCCTGTGGATGCGGGGAACCTGAAAGCGGATCGCTCGCCCGGATGGTCGAAGCGCCAGGTCGGCCAGCGTCCTCCGATCGTCGATCCGGCGATCAGTCAGAGTTTCGTCAGGCCGACGATCTATCCCGAGACGGGATCGAAGCTGCTGTATCGTCCTGCTCTGGCTGCGGAAGTCGGGTTGCACTATGTGCAAGTCCGATCCGGAATCGATCACTGGAGCCGTTGCGTGTGCCTCGCCCCCCTGGCAAGCCGCATCCGGAGTGGGGTCTGGTCTCGCGCGGTCTTTTTCGACGATCTGGACCTTTCACTGGAAGACGAACCGGAGCCGAACGCGGCCTTTGCCACGCTGGCCGGTGCGGCTCAGCGAGCCAAGAGCTACACCTCCTGGAAGCGATCACTCGAGTCCCTGGTTTACAAGGCTCGGCCTCTGATCATCCACAAGTGCGCGGCGCTGAAGATCGTCTCACGGGTCGATGAAACGGAGAGTGCTTTCATGGTTCGCCTACGCGAGGCGGCTCGGGAACGCCGGGATCTGGAGGTGGAAAAGCTCAGAAAGCGCTACGCGCCCAGGCTTGCGCGACTTCGCGATCGGATGCGCCGCCAGGAGCAGAGAATCGAGCGGGAGGAATCACAGGTTTCCCAGCAGAAGCTGCAGACGGCGATCTCCTTCGGGGCGACCATGCTCGGTGCTCTGTTCGGACGGAAGATCGCCAGCGCCAGTTCTCTCGGGCGGGCTGCCACCGCAATGCGCGGTGTGGGCCGTATTTCGAGGGAGAGCCAGGACGTGGCTCGAGCCCAGGAGAGGCTCAAGCAGCTCGGCGAGCAACTCGTCGAACTCGAGGCCGAGTTCAAGGATGCCCTGGCCGCTCGCAAGGCTGATCTCTCGCCAGAATCGTTCGAAGTGCGGCAGGTGATCATCCGACCACGCAAGACGGAGATCGACATCGCGAGCCTGAAGCTGATCTGGCTGCCCTGGTGGCAGGACTCCACCGGGGTACTGACTCCGGCCCATCCGGCAGCGGAATCGATCGACGGCTAGCTCCCACGAAACAGAGTCCTTCGACTGTTGGCATTCCGGCGATCCGGGCCAGCCTGCCGGCCGCCCCTCGTCGCTCCCACCGATTGGCCCTCGGCGGATCGCGGATGTGACCAAGTGCCCGCGGGCAGGTCTAGATTCTGCGAGTACCTCCATCGAACGCAGGTCCTGTATCTGCCAAGGAACAAGGGAGAATGAGGAATGTCCTACAAGATCCGAGAAGTCGAGGGTATCGGGCCGACCTACGCGGCCAAGCTCGAGAGCGCTGGCATCAAGACGACCGATGATCTCCTGTCGTGCTGTTGCGACCCGAAGGGGCGCAAGTCCACGGCGGAACAGACCGGTCTCGGTGAGAGCGTCCTGCTCAAGTGGGCCAACATGGCCGACCTGATGCGAGTTCACGGAATCGGCGGCGAGTACTCGGAGCTGCTGGAGGCCGCGGGAGTCGATACGGTCAAGGAACTCCGGAATCGCAACAGCGAGAACCTGGCAGCGGCATTGAAGGCCGCCAACGAAGAGAGAAAACTGACCCGGAGTGTGCCTTCCGCGGCAGTCGTCGCCAAGTGGATCGATGCCGCCAAGGCTCTCGAACCGAAGATCAGTCACTAACCTGCACGACATCGGCTGTCGCTGACCTTCGAAGCGGCGAGAGCCAGGCGCAAAGCAGGCGCGGGTGGAGTTTTCCACCCGCGCCGTCCTGTCGATTCGCGACGAGAGTCCGAGAAAGACAAGAGTTCGAGGAAGACGTCAGCCCGTCCCCGGCAACTCCTCTGGGGAGCGCTAGCCCTTGTTCTTCAGGGCGTCGCGGATCTCCTCGAGCAGGACCTCGGACTTGGTGGGTTTCGGCGGAGCTTTGGGTGCTTGCTCCTCCTTCTTCTTTGCAGCGTTCATCATCTTGATCACGATGAAGATCGCAAAGGCGATGATCACGAAGTCGAAAACAGTCCCGATGAAGGCACCGTAATTCAGGGTGACGGCAGCGGCATCCCCACTCGCCTCTTTGAGGGTGATGGCCATATCGGAGAAATCGATACCTCCCGTCAGCATGCCGATCGGCGGCATCAGAATGTCCTTGACGAAGGAACTGACGATCTTACCGAAGGCTCCGCCGATCACGATGCCGACTGCCATATCGACGACGTTGCCCCGCATTGCGAACTCTTTGAATTCCTTGATCAAACTCATGCTCCGACACCTCCTTCACTTCAACTAGCTTGCGTTTCCCTGTCACGAGCGTGATGCATTCGGTGCACTCGATCACTGGCTCGCTTTCCCGCCAAAACCGTGCCAGACGATTCCGCATCGCGTCAAGTCGAAAAACGCCGGAGCAGGAATTCCGGCGCAAGAAAGCTCGCAGCGATCGGCGAACAGACGTCGAGTGGGCGCGACACGGTGAGCCATGGAGGCGGCTCGACGCGGCGTTCTCGTCCGGGAGATGTGACCAGGGAAGGAGAATGGGGTCCATGGTCTGGGAGTCGGGCTGAAAAAGGCGCAGTTGTGTGAAGGCGCAGTCGCAGAAACGATGGGAGGACGACAATGGCTTCGTCGATACTGGAGATGGTCCAAGGGACACTGTCGGAGGACGTGATCAAAAAGCTGGGAGAGTCGATCGGTGCGGACGAGCAGCGTACGAGCAGTGCCATCGGTGCGGCACTTCCGACGCTGTTGAGCGCACTTTCTCGCAATGCCTCGACTCCGGCGGGTGCGCAGGCCCTGGTTTCGGCGCTCGAGCGCGATCACGACGGTTC
>JALTMS010000053.1 GCA_027001345.1 Acidobacteriota bacterium
GATCGTCGCTCGGGAGGCGGGCGTGGGCGTGATCAACCTGGAATCCGCCCGGCGCCATCCCTGCCAGGGGCTGGCGGACGAGCTGACCCTGCGCGAGCAACTCGACGAAGCCCGAGGCCGGCGCTTCGTGCTGGCCTGGTGCTGGCATCCGAAGGCCCTGCCCACGGCGGTGCCCGTCTCCGCAGCCCTCGCCGCGGCCCGCGAAGGAATGGAGGTGGTCATTGCCCGGCCGCGGGGTTTCGACCTCGATCCGGAAGACATGCAGGCCATCGAGGCGGTGGCCGGGCGCAGCGGGGGCAGCGTGAGCACCACCGACGATCTGAACGCAGCCGCCGAAGGCGCGGCGGTGATCTACGCCAAGAGCTGGGGGCGTCTGGAGTGCTTCGGCGATGCCGAGGCCGAAGCCCGGGATCGCGCGGGTCTGCGTCACTGGCGCGTCGACGAGGATCTCATGCACCGCACCGCCGGTGGCCGGGGCAAGCTGATGCACTGCCTGCCCCTGCGCCGCAACGTGGTGGTCACCGACGGCGTGCTCGACGGGCCCTGGTCGGTGGTCACCGACCAGGCGGAGAACCGCCTGCACGTGCAGCGGGCACTGCTGCTCGATCTGCTGGGAGAATCCCGATGAGCGAACTGGTCGCGGCCCTCAAGGGGGCGCTGGACTATACCCGACTCTACCGCCGGCAGACCTTCGTGCTGAAGATCGGTGGTGAGACCCTGGGCAATCCCAGGGCCGTGCGCAACCTGGCCATGCAGGTGGCGCTGCTCGATTCCCTCTCGATCCGCCTGGTGGTGGTCCACGGCGGTGGGCCCCAGGCCACGCGGTTGAGCCGGGAGCTGGGCGTGCCGGTGGAGATCGTCGCCGGTCGCCGGGTGACCACCCCGGCGGCGCTGGAAGTCGCCAAGATGGTTTTCGCCGGTCAGCTCAACGTGGAATTGCTCGCCGCCCTGCGCCGCCAGGGAGTGCGAGGTGTGGGGCTGTCGGGAGTCGATGCCGGCCTGATCACCGCCGAGCGCCGGGAGAAGGTCACCGTTCGGGACGACGACGGTAACGAGCGGCTCGTCGACTTCGGTGAGGTCGGTGATGTGACCGCCGTCGACCCGACGCTGATCGAGACGCTCGTCGCGCGGCACTACGTGCCCGTGGTCGCCTCGCTGGCCGCCACGGACGACGGCCGGGTGCTCAACGTCAACGCGGACACCATCGCCGAACGCCTGGCGGTGGCCCTCGGCGCCAAGAAACTGATCTTCCTCACCTCCAGCCCGGGTCTGCTGCGTGATGCACGAGATCCTTCGAGCCTGGTGACCTTCGCCTCGCCCGAAGACCTCGAGGCGATGCTCGCCAGCGAGGCGATCAGCGCCGGCATGCGGCCGAAGGTGGAGGCTTGCCAGCGGGCCGTGCAGGGCGGGGTCAAGCGAACCCACATCATCGACGGGCGGGCGGAGGACTCGCTGCTGGTGGAACTGTTCACCGGCGCCGGTGCCGGAACGATGATCGTCGGTCATCGAGAAGCGGAGGACTACCGGGAGAAGGAGCTTTGAGCCTCACCCCCACCGCCGAGCTACTCGCCGCCCTGGTGCGGATTCCCAGCCCCTCCGGCGAGGAGGGAGCCGTCGCACAGTGGCTCGAGCAGTGGGCGCGGAAGGCGGGGCTCGATGTCCGCCGGGACGACGCCGCAGTGCGCATCGAGGTGGTCGGGGCGCGGCCGGGACCCACGCTGCTGCTCGCCTCTCACCTCGATACGGTGCCCGCCGGTGATGCCTGGGAGATCGACCCCTTCGCCGCGGAAGTGCGCGACGGGGCCCTGTGGGGCCGCGGCGCGGTGGACGCCAAGGGACCGCTCAGCGCGATGTGCGCCGCCGCGGCCCGCCTGGGGGCCGAGGGCGGACCGCGGTGCGGCCGACTGCTGGTGCTGGCGACCTACGGGGAGGAGACTCGCCACACCTCCATGCCCCGGGCCCTCGAGGCCCTCGGCGCGCTCCCCGATGC
>JALTMS010000054.1:0-5541 GCA_027001345.1 Acidobacteriota bacterium
GGTCGAGAAGATCAAGTGGGAGGTGGACCGTTTCGACATCGCGCCCGCCCGGGTGACCATCGAGGTGCTGGAAAATGTCGTCACCGAGCATGACGACGACGTGATCACCCGCAACATCCGCGCGCTGGCCGCCCAGGGGTTCAACATCGACCTCGACGATTTCGGCACGGGTCATGCGGCGATTGCCAATATCCGCCGCTTCGCGGTGACCCGCATCAAGATCGACCGCAGCTTCGTCAAGGGGATCGACCACGACCCCGAACAGGCGACCATGACAGGCGCGATCATCCGCATGGCCGAGAGCCTGGGCCTCGACACCCTGGCCGAGGGGGTCGAGACGGTGGCCGAACAGTCGCGCCTGGCCGAGCTGGGCTGCCGCCACGTGCAGGGCTACGGGATCGCCCGGCCGATGCCGTTCGAGGACAGCATCGCCTGGCTGACCGGGCATCGCGAGCAGATGGACGGTCTGGCCGGACGCGCGCGGCGGGCAGCTCTTCGATCGGCTGCGAAACGAGGTGACCCTGGATTCGCTGCGCGCCACCCCCGGCCGGCCATCTTCCTGACCCGGACCCTCTACCGGCCCCTCGAGGAGTCCTCCGGCCGCGTGCCCTCGCCGGGAAGCCTGATACGCCAACCGGAGCGAGGGGACTTCCACAAGGCGTGACTTACACGCATCTTGTCATATGTTATACTCAGAGGTCACGAAAGGAGCCATCCATGGGCAAGGTCGCATCGATTCTCGAACGCAAGGGCACAGAAGTCTTCACCGTCGGCCCCCAGGAGAAGGTGATCGACGCCATTCGGCAGATGGTGGACAAGAACATCGGCTCTCTGCTCGTGATGGACGGGGACGAGATTCTCGGCATCCTCACCGAGCGCGACTACCTTTCCCGGGTCGTCTTGCAGGGCCGTACCTCCCGGGAAACCCCCGTCACCGAAATCATGACCAGCGCCGACAAGATCGTCTTCGTCGGCCCTGACGCCAGCGTCGAGGAGTGCATGGCCGTGATGACGGAAAAGCGGGTGCGCCATCTGCCGGTGATCGAAGACGGCAGGCTGGCGGGCATGGTCTCCATCGGTGACCTGGTCCGCCAGATCTCCCGCGATCGCAAGGCCCAGGTTCAGTACCTGACGGACTACATCGTCGGCAAGTACCCCGCCTGACGAGGGCGAACGACGGGACCGTGCCGCCCCCGCCAGCGGCGGTGGGTACAATCGCTCCCATGAGCGACACCCTGATTGCCGCCACCTACTCGGTGCGTGGTCCGATCGAGCAGGCCTCCGACCGCATCGAAGCCTTGCGCCTCGAGCAGACGGTGGAGTTGCCGCGACAAGCGCTGCCCACCGACTTCGACGAGGGCCCGATCCTTCCGGTGCTGCTCGACGCCCCACGGCCGACGGCGGCAGGCTATCGCTTCACCCTCGGATTTCACCCCGCCACCGCGGGAGCCTGCCCGCTTCAGCTCCTCAACCTGCTCTTCGGCAACTCCTCACTGCACGCAGCGATCGTCCTCGAGGAAATCACCTTTCCCCCGGCTCTCGACAGGGTGCTGCCGGGTCCCGCCTTCGGTATCGAGGGGCTCAGGAAGCTGACCGGAGTTCGGCGGCGCCCACTGACCTGCACGGCCCTCAAGCCGATGGGGCTCGACCCGCGGGCGCTGGCCACCGTGGCCGGCCGTCTGGCCGCGGGGGGCATCGACCTGATCAAGGACGATCACGGCCTGGCCGACCAGGCCTTCTGCCCCTTCGAGGAGCGCATCCGTCGTTGCCTGGATGCCGTCGAACAGGCCGGCGCCGGTGGCGAACGCCAGCCACTCTACGTACCCAACCTGCTGGCTTCCGGTGCGCGGCTCGATGATCAGGTCGAGCTGTGCCGGCACCTGGGCATCCGTGCGGTGATGGTCGAGCCGATGCTGCTCGGCCCCGGGAACTTGGTGGAGTGGGCCAGACAGGGCGAGATGGCAGTGATCGCCCACCCTTCCCTCGCTGGAGGGCGAGGCCTGGCCCCTTCCGCCCTGCTCGGACGGATCTTCCGGGCCTTCGGCGCCGATGCGGTGATCTTCCCGCACCATGGCGGGCGGTTCGCGTGGAGCGCATCGACTTGCCGGGCGATCGCCGACCGGCTCCGGGATGTCGATCGCCAGCGCAGGACAAGCCTGCCGGTGCCCGCCGGGGGCATCGATCTCGAGCGGGTCGGCGAAGTCATCGAGTTCTATGGCAAGGACGTGATGCTGCTGATCGGGGGCAGCTTGCGTGTGCCTCCCGAGCAGCTCGAAGAACGCTGCCGGCGGCTGGTCGATGGGGTGGCGGCGGCGGGAGAGGAACCATGAACGTGGTCAGAAAAAGCCTCGCCGGGCAGCGCTGGGAAGCGGTGGAAGTGCTGGACTACAAGCCCTCCGGCAGCCATTTCCGACACATCAGCCGCCAGGTGCTCTTCGATCGCCCCGGGGACATCGACGCCCAGCTCCGCTACTTCGCCATCGAGGCCGACGGCCACTCGACTCTCGAGCGCCACGGGCACACCCATGCGGTGGTGGTTCTCAGCGGCAGAGGGCGGGTTCTGATCGGGGAACGGATCCACAGCATCGCCCCATTCGACCTGGTCACCGTGCCCTCCGGAGCCTGGCACCAGTTTCGGGCCGACCAGGGCCTGCCCCTGGGCTTTCTCTGCCTGGTTGCCGCTGATCGTGACCGACCTCAGCGGCCCGGGGAGGAGGAGTTGTCTCGACTCCGAGAGATCAAGGAAGTTTCTGATTTCATAGTAGTTTAGCCACCCCCCGGTGGTGCTCGAACGATCGGCTGCCGGCGGGCGGCCCCGGATGATTTGGATCCCGCTGACGGCGTCTGTATTATCGGCTTGTCAGCCACCCCCCACTTGAAGGCTCGGCGTCGCCCGTTACCGGCGGCGGGCAGGAGATTGACCCCATGTCCACGCTCAAGCAGACCCTGTTCCAGAAGATCGAGGCCCACCGTCCCCGTATCGCGCGCCTGCTCAAGGAGCACGGCGACGTGGAGCTGGGCAAGGTCACCATCGCTCAGGCAATCGGTGGTGCCCGGGGCGTCCGCTGCCTGGTCACCGACATCTCATACCTCGACCCCTACGAGGGCATCCGCTTCCGCGGCAAGACGATTCCCGAGACCTTCGAGGCTCTGCCCAAGGTTCCGGGCAGCGACTACCCCTACGTGGAGGGCTTCTGGTACTTCCTGCTCACCGGCGAGGTGCCGACGATGGAGCAGACCCTCGAAGTGGTCGAGGACTTCAAGACCCGGGCTCGAGTACCGGAATACGTCTACGACCTGCTGCGAGCCATGCCCCGGGACACCCACCCGATGACGATGTTCTCCGCGGCGATCCTCGCCATGCAGCGGGAATCGAACTTCGCCCGGCGCTACAACGAGGGCATGACCAAGTTCGAGTACTGGGATCCGATGTACGAAGACGCCTCGAATCTGCTGGCCAAGCTGCCGGCCATCGCGGCGTACATCTACCGCATGAAGTACAAGGCCGACACGCCGATCGCCGCCGATCCCACCCTCGACTTCGGCGGCAACTTCGCCCACATGATGGGCATCGACAAGCCCTACGACGACGTGGCGCGGATGTATTTCATCCTTCACTCGGATCACGAGTCGGGCAACGTCTCGGCCCACACCACCCACCTGGTGGCCTCCGCCCTCTCGGACTGCTACTACGCCCTTTCCGCCGGCATCAACGGCCTGGCCGGCCCGCTCCATGGCCTGGCCAACCAGGAGGTGCTGCGCTGGACCCAGGCGCTGATGGACCGCCTCGGCGACCAGGAGCCCACCGAGGAGGTGATCGAGAAAGCCTTGTGGGAGACCCTCAACTCGGGCCAGGTGATCCCCGGCTATGGCCACGCCGTGCTGCGCAAGACCGACCCGCGCTATTCGTCCCAGCGGGAGTTCTGCCTCAAGCACCTGCCCGACGACCCGTTGTTCAAGCTGGTCAACATGGTCTACCAGGTCGCGCCGAAGGTGCTTCAGGAGCACGGCAAGGCGAAGAACCCCTGGCCCAACGTGGATGCCCAGTCCGGCGTGATCCAGTGGTACTACGGGGTCAAGGAGTACGACTTCTACACCGTGCTCTTCGGCGTCGGTCGCGCCATCGGCGTACTGGCCAACATCGTCTGGGACCGGGCCCTGGGCTACCCCATCGAGCGCCCCAAGTCGGTGACGACCGAGATGCTCGAACAGGCCGCCGGCATCGACTGACCCGCACCCGGCAAGCGTCCTCGACACCACCCCGCTCCCGCAGCCGTCGTACAGGGGCGGGGTGCATTCCCTTCTGCCCGCGATCTACAGCTCTTCGAGGGGATCCGAGCCATGGCGTTCGGCGGCCAGGTCCTTGACCAGGCCGGCGTAACCCTTTTCGATGCGGAAGCCGAAACGATAGAAGTAGCTGGGCCGGAAAAAACCCGTTGTCACGGCTCGAATGCCCTGAGCGCGCAAACGATTGAACAGCTCGTTCATCAGGCCGTCGGAGATACCGTGTTTGCGCAGGTGATCGACGACGACGATCTTCTCCAGATGGGCGCTGAGTTCGCCCTCGTCCACCTCGTAGAACAACCCCCCTACCAGATCGCTGCGGTGGTTGAGCGCCACCAGGAAGTGATGTTCCGGGCGAAAGGTGACTTCCAGGCGCGCGGCGAGGAAGAGCTTGTGCAGCTTGCCCACTTCCCGCGGGTTGACCGGATGCCGAACCCGGAAGGACCGCCCTTCGGTGTCTTCCATCACCACGACCACGTCAGCGTGGCGACGACCGGCGGCCTCGGAGAAGACCAGTTCCGCCGTGTCTCCGGGTCTCAGGTGAGGATAGCTCAGGCGAGTGAGGAAATACTCTTCCGCCGAGCCCTGTTCGACCGTATCGCGCAGGGCACTGAGACGATCGACCATCTCGTCACCCTCCAGGGGCGCTCGTACCAGGTCGGTGATCACCTCATCGAGGGCGTCCCGCAGCGCGGTGGGAGCTTCGGAGAAGACCGTTTCGCGGAAGAAGCGTACCCGCGCGTCGGGGTAGCGATCGAGCAGACTGGCAATGTTGTAGGTATCGAAGAGATCCTGGATCATGCGCGCGCGGGCCTGGGGCGTCGATCCTCGAGCCAGTCGGGCCCAGCGGTGGTAGCGAGCGATGGCGAAGTAGAGTCGCTTGGGTTGGAATCCGCGACGTTCGACATGATCGACGAAGGCCTCGACAGCAGGTTTCCAGCCCTGCTTGAGGTCACGCGCCCCACGCAGCAGCGCCACGCCCTCCTGAACTCCGGTTACCTCGAGCAGGGCCGAGAGCAGAAGCTCCCTGCGAGCCACTCCAGCCAGCGCGGGATAGCTCTTTTCGGTCGGCTCGACGATACGTCGCCAGAGAGTGTCGAGGTACTCCCCGAGGGAGGTGAAGGCCACCCGCGAGGCGACCGAGACGATCCGCGGACCGACCTGGAAGTCGTGGGTCGGCACGATGACGTTGTGGTCTGCGGGATCGGCAACCACGTAGCGTCGCCGGGTCCGGTTCCAGAAGTCGAAGTAGGCTTC
>JALTMS010000054.1:5551-8168 GCA_027001345.1 Acidobacteriota bacterium
GACCAGACGAGGAAGGGCCAGATCGCCCGCAACCGCTCCTCGGCGTCCTCGGTGCGCTGCCGACCGAGACGACCGATGAAGCGGTTCATGGTCTCGCCCGAGATGAATTCCTCGCTCCAGGAATCGTACTGCCGCCAGTAACCGCCGAAATCTTCCACCAGCCGGTGTCCGCCGGCACTTTCTCCGGTGACCAGTAGCCAGAGGATTTCCTCGGCGATCTTGTCGGCGGGAAGGCTACGATTGACGTTGATCGCCACGTCGTAGGCCCCCTGAACCCGTGTGTGGATGGTCAGCCGGTAGACCGCCTTGCCGTACTTCTCGCCGAGCAGGCTGACCCACATGCCGCCGAGGGGGATATCCGAGAGGCGAATGATCTGGCCGGTGAAGAGGAACACCGCCTCGCGCACGAAATTGGTGCCACGGATCAGCCCCAACAGCCGGCTGCGGTCCGCGGGGCTCATTTCCTCCTCGAAGGTGATCACGTCCTCCCAGCGGTACTCGTTCCCGGTTTCGGGATCCACCGCGATCCGCGTCGGCGGACCGAGCCAGCGACGGAAACCCTCCTGCATCCGTTCCTCTGCCAGACGCGCCAGTTCCCGATCCTCTCCACTCGGACAGAAGGCGCGCATCCGCGCCAGCGCCGTGCGCAGGCGCTTGTAGGAGCCGGGATGAGCAGCGCCATATTCGGCGAGGAGATTGAGCTGTGGCAGCAGGCGGCGGGTCGGTGCCCGGTCCTGCCCCGCCGGGGGAGCCTCCATCAACCGCCGGCAGGCTTCGACCAGGGCGTCGAGCATCTCGGGTGAAGTGGTGCAGCCCGCCAGCCGCGCGATGGTGGCATCGTCGAGCAGACCCTCGTGTTCGAGGAAGGAATCGATGGTCTGCGCGGCCCGGGCGGGCTGTTCGTTGGGAAACAGCGCAAGGAAGGCGCGCCGCCTGATGATCGCCGACGACGAGCGCGCCGCCGTTCGGAGGATCGTCAGCGCCTCGGCAAAGAACGCGCCCTCACCCCGCGCGAGGATCTTCTCCAGCAGCCGAATGCCTTGGATCGCGTGGCGCTCGTTTTCCGAACCCAGCATGCGCGCCGCCAGGTCGATCATCGCCAGCGAGAGATCCTCTTCTTCCAGGGCTCGGCGGATCCGCCGTTCCTCCTCGCGAGAGACCGAATAGGGCTCGGCCCGGGCAAACAGCTCGATCTGTCTCGGCGGGCGGCGACGGCGAATCTCTCCCGCGGCGTCGACGCGGGCGAAGGCCAGCAGTTGCTCGTTGCCCAGCCAGAGTGCCGGCGCCGAAACCATCGTGCCCAGATCCAGGTGATGCCCCCCGAAGCGATAGATGCACGATCCGACCCGCAGGTATCTCGGCTCGCCGGGCTGAATTTCGATGGGCAGACGCTGGCCGGTGGGAACGCAGACCAGCGCCCCCTTCTCGACCCGGATGTCGCTGGCGGTCAATCCCAGCACCTGATAGAGCCAGTTGGGAAAATCCACCACCGGCCCCGCCGGATCCGTACGGAAGGTCGCGCGGCGGTAGAGCCCCTCGATCACGTCCGCGAAGTTCTCTGCGATCACCTTCCGGCAGTACGTCCCCTTGGCGGTCAGTTCACCCCGCTCGGCACTGAAATCGCGATCGAGGAGGGCGAAATCGACGATCCGCTCGAAGGGTGCCAGGAAGCGGTTGACCGAGACCACCAGAGAGCGGAAATACGCCAGACGCTCGACCTCGTCCATCCTCGCCAGATCGACACCTTCGACGTTCTCATTGGGCACGATCAGGACGGTGTTGAACTCTCGATGATCGCCGACGAGAAAAACCCGCAAAACGGCATCGAAATCACGAAAGAGATTCTCGATTTTCTGCGGAGCGATGGTCTCGCCCTTGATGTTCTTGTAGATCTCCTTCTTGCGGTCGATGATGCGAAAGTAACCCGCCTCGTCGCGCTCCATCAGGTCACCGGTGCGAACCCACCCCTCGGCATCGACGCCGCTGTCGGTCTCCTCGGTCTCCACGTAGCCCTGCATCACGTAGGGGCCACGCATCAACAGTTCACCATCGTCGTCGAGGCGCAGCTCGATTCCCGGCAGGGGCAGACCGAGGCTGTCGTCCCGATAGGCGCCCGGCGGTGTCATGGTGATGCCGCCTGTGGCCTCGGTCATGCCGAAACCGCTCATCAGCTCGACGCCCTGGCGCTGGAAGAAGCGGAAGACCTCTGCCGGAAGGTAGCCGGCAGCCGACAGACCCCAACGCAGTCGTGGCCCGATCACCGAGCGCGTCGCAGCGGCAATCTCCTCGTCGCTGGCGGTCTCCAGATCCACGCGGCGCCCGATCTCCTCGTAGAGCTGCAACCACTTCTTGGGAATGCTGATGAACACCGACGGCGCCGCGCTGCTGAACGCCTCGAGGAGGTTTTCCCGCGACGGATCTTCGAGAAAGGTGTAGCTGGCACCCCAGAAGAGGGTCCCGAGCAACTCGAGAAAACGTCCGAAGGTGTGGAACAGGGGCAGGTAGCAGACGAACGCATCGTGGTCGCCGATCTCCGGCAGGGCCAGTGCGCGGGCGAAACGCTTGCTGACCAGGTTGCGCTGAGAAAAGCGAATCCCCTTCGGTCTTCCGGTAGTTC
>JALTMS010000055.1 GCA_027001345.1 Acidobacteriota bacterium
CCTCGGCGGTACACGGACGCCCCTGGTACTTGCACGTGACCGAGAGCACGCGCTTGTTGTCCACCAGGATCTCCTTCTTGTTCACCTGGATGGGCACCGAGTACACCGCCGGGAAGTTGGCGGCGGACCGAGCCAGCTTGAGGACGCTGCTCTCCTTGATCGCCAGCGGGTCGGACGTGATGCTGATGAGCAGGAACACCAGCAGAATCGTCATGATGTCCATGAGGGACGTGATCCGGAGCGGATCGATCTCGCTCTCGGCCTCCTTCCGCCCCCTGCGCTGCTCGGTCACCCATTCGGTCATCTCATGGGCGGCCTGCATCCCGTCCCCTTCGCTCGTCGCATGCTTGTCTACCACGGCTCGCTCTCCACTACTCAGCCAGCGCGAACACGACCTGCGGGAACAGCTCCTGACAGAGCTGCACCGGATCCTCCATGCCGGGCACCTTGAACTTCTCGCCAGGCTTGACCTGCGCCTTCGCGTAGTCCTCGAAGGTGTCGTATCGGTCCTGGTCGAGACGGCAGGTGGTGGCATCCATCGTGCGCGACACGATGGACCACGGCACGTCCAGGTCGGCCGTGATGTTGATGCGCTTCTCCTCCTTCTCGCCCGGCGTGCCGAACCGCTGCTTCAGGGCAACCAGCCCGTTGTACAGGGACGCGAAGTCGTAGCAGAAGCACTGGCCCCCGCGGTCCTCGCAGCCGGCATCCGCGGGACGCGCCGGCTGCGTGGTCGTCGCCTCGGCACCGCAGTGGGACGACTCCACCTGCACCATGTCGATCGTGCGCGCCTGGGACCCCTCCGCCATCAGGGACTGCTCCCAGGTGATGACGAACCGTCCGTCGCGCTTGATCATGATGGTGAGGTTCAGCTCCTTCTTCTTCGTGTCCTCCGATGCCTTCTTCGCCCCCGTACCGCGCCGGGGCGCGCTCACCCGCTGCACCTTGATCTGGTGGAAGGTGAACATGAAGATGAGCATCGGCACGAGGATCGTCATGATCGCCATGATGGGGACGAGGTTCAGATCGGGAACCTTCTCGCCCCCCGCGTGGCGTCTCTCCGATGGCTTGGTCGCAGGCATGACCGTCAGCCTCCCGCAGCCGCTCAGGACGCCTGGCCAGAGGCCGCTCCCCCGCGCTGGCGGGAGATCAGCAGGTTCTCCAGCTTCACGCTGTAGAGATCGATCTCGTCCTTGATCTTCTTCGTCACGTTCGTGAGGAAGATGTGAGCGCCCAGGCACGGCACGGCCACGACGAGCCCAAAGGCCGTGGTGTACATGGCCGCCGAGATGTTCTTACCGAGGGCCTCCTGCCGCTTGTCGGCCGCCACCTGATCGAGGGCCTCGAACGCACCGATCATGCCGAAGATGGTTCCGAGCAGCCCGAGCAGCGTGGCAACGTTCGCCAGCGCGGCCAAAGAGTTGGTGCGCTTCTCGATCTCGGGCACGACCTGCAGCGTCGCCTCCTCGATGGCGTCTCGGATCTCCACCTCCGAACGCTCGGCGCGCATGAGCCCGGCCTTGATCACCCGAGCGAGTGCGGCGGAGCCGGCCGCTCCGCAGAGCTTGATCGCCCGGTCGATGTTGCCCGTGATGATCAGCTTCTGGATCTGCGCCATGAAGGTCGGCGCGTCGATGTTGTACCGGAAGAACAGAAAGATGAAGCGCTCGATCATGATCCCGACGGCGATAATCGACACGGCGAGGATCACGTACATGACGATCACACCCGTCATGCCCTGCTGCTCGACACTGAATGCTCTCGCGATTGCGTCCATTCCTAACTCTCCTTACCTCAGACCTGAATCCACACCCGAACTGCCTCGGTGAATCGCCTCCCGCTCCGGCTGTGCCGGCATCGCGAGATCTCCCGCCGGGACGTCCCCGGCCCTCGCCAGGGTGAATGCATCACATAGGGGACCCGGAGGCTCTGGCCGGGGACGTCCCGGCGGGGGATATCGCGAGGCCGGCGCAGCCGGAGCGGGAGGCG
>JALTMS010000056.1 GCA_027001345.1 Acidobacteriota bacterium
AACCCTCGACTCCCGAGATCTGTCCGGCGAAGAAGAGGTCGTCCCGCTGCCGGGTCTGGAAGGTTTCCCGCAACACTCGGGGGGCATTGATGTAGGTGTTGCGGTGCATCAACCCCAGCTTGACGAATCGCGCCTCTGCCAGGCCGGGGATCATACGGAAGACCCGTTTCTGCTCGCCCCATTTCAGCCGGTTCTGGAAGCCCACCATGCTCCAGTGGGAGGCGGCGAGATCGTCCTGCCGGAGCTGGACGGCGGCCCAGGGGCGGTGACCCGTTCGGGGATCGACCAGCCCCACCGGCTTGAGCGGGCCGAAGCGGAGCGTATCCAGGCCGCGGGCGGCCAGTTCCTCCACCGGCAGGCAACCCTCGAAGAGCAGCTTGCGATCGAAGTCGTGCAGCGGCGCCGGCTCGGCGGTGAGCAGAGCGGCATGGAAGGCCTCGTATTCCTCCTTGTTCATCGGGCAGTTGAGGTAGTCGTCGCCACCGCCCTTGCCGTAGCGCGAGGCGCGGAAGGCGATGCTGGTGTCGATCGACTCGCCTTCGATGATCGGGCTGATCGCATCGAAGAAGAAGAGCTGCTCTTCGCCGGTGAAGCGGGCAATGGCCTCTGCCAGGGCCGGCGAGCAGAGGGGGCCGGCGGCGATGATCAGCGGCCCCGTTGGGGGCAATTCGGTGACCTCCTCGCGGCGGATCTCGATCAGCGGATGCTGCTCGAGCCGCGCGGTGACCCGGCGGGCGAAGAAATCCCGATCCACCGCCAGGGCAGCCCCGGCGGGCAGACGGGCGGCCAGAGCACAGTCCATCACCAGGCTGCCCGCGGCTCGCAGCTCGGCCTTGAGCAGACCGTGGGAGGAGACGGTTTCGAGGGACTTGAAGGAGTTCGAGCAGACCAGCTCGGCCAGATCGCCGCTGCGGTGGATGGCCGTCGGTCGCGTGGGGCGCATCTCGTAGAGCAGCACGGGCACACCCCGACGCGCGCACTGCCAGGCCGCCTCGCTACCCGCCAGGCCGCCGCCGATGATCGTCACTCTCCGCTCGAGGTTCATCGCCCCGATGGTAGCGCCGGAATGGGCCGCCGGCCCGAAGCCCTGGGCCTGGGGATCAGACGTAGAACAGGAAGGTCACCACCAGGAAGGCGGGAATCAGCACCGGCAGGGTCCAGCGGAGGATGTAACCGAAGAACGACGGCATCTCGATACCGGACTGTTCGGCGATGGACTTGACCATGAAATTCGGCGCGTTGCCGATGTACGTGCAGGCCCCCATGAAGACCGCGCCTGAAGCGATGGCTTCGAGGTAGATCTCCTTGTTGGCGATCAACTGCCGTACGGCTTCGGCCTCCACCAGGCCCGGATAGAACTTGCCCAGGGCCGTGTTGAAGAAGGTCAGATAAGTCGGCGCGTTGTCGAGGAAGCTCGACAGCCCGCCAGTGATCCAGAAGTAGTGCCAGGGCTCGTTGACCGAGCGAATCAGACCAGCCATCGCGCCGTGTTCGCCGGCCTTGAGAATCTCCAGGGCCGGGATGATGGTCATGAAGATGCCAGCGAAGAGGTAGGCCACCTCGAGGATCGGCTCCCAGGAGAACTCGTTCTCCCGCCGCAGCTCACGGCGTGTGGTCCACATCGAGGCCAGGCCCATGGCGATGATGCCCGCGTCTCGCAGCAGGTTCTGCAAGCCTATCTCGATGCCCATCACGCTCAGGTGCCCGGGCTTCCACACGCCGCTCATCAGCACCAGGCCGACGATGCCGCCGAGAAAGAGGAAGTTGTGGGCGCCGGCGATGCCGAATTTCTTGTGTTCTCCGGCATGTTCGAGCGCGGCCGGGTCTTCCTTGCGGGCCAGCATGGTATCGATGGTGAAGTAGGTCGCCAGCAACAGCACGGCGACCACCGACATCGGCAGGAAGAGCTTGAAGGTCCAGAAAAAGGGCACCGAGTGGATGAAGCCGAGGAAGAGCGGGGGATCGCCGAGGGGTGTCAGCGAGCCGCCGATGTTCGCCACCAGGAAGATGAAGAAGATGACCGTATGGACCTTGTGGCGTCGGGTGGCGTTGGCTCGCAGGACCGGCCGAATCATCACCATCGCCGCACCGGTGGTGCCGACCCAGGAGGCCATCAGGGTGCCGATGGCCAGCATCGTGGTGTTCACCGCCGGTCGGCCCCGCAGCGAGCCCCGCACCACGATGCCTCCCGCGACGGTGAACAGTCCCCAGAGCAAGATGATGAAGGGGATGTAGTCGATCAGATAGATGTGCACGATGGCATGCAGGGCCTCGTGTCCGTAGCTGACCAGGAAGGGGATCGCCAGCAGCAGGGCCCAGAAGGCAGCCACCTTGGGGTAGTGGTGATGCCAGAAGGTGGTGGCCAGCAGGGGAAAGACCGCAATGGAGAGCAGGATCCCGGCGAAGGGAATCACCCACCACAGAGCCAGCTCCGCTCCGAGGTGTTCGGCTCCCGCCCCGGCTGCAGACTCCACTTCAGCCGCTGCCGATTCGACGCCACCGTGGAGGGTGGTGGCATCCTCGACCGTGGTGGCGGAACCAGCGTGGGAAGACTCCTGGCCGGAGGCGAATCCCACTGCCGCGCCGAGCACCACCACCAGGACACTGACCATCAACAGCCGGCTGAGCCCTCTCGAAGCCATCGTCGATATCTCCTCCAGCCCCGGGGCGGCACGATCCGCCAGTAGGGCCGGAACCGGGAGCCGAATTCTACTCCCCTTTCTCTCGAAGTCTTTTCGGGTTGTTCGCAGCTCATCTTGAGGTCCGGCTTCGATTCCGGGGTTACCTGAATTTTACCGCGGTCAAAACGACTCTCTCCTCGTGCCGAGTACAATGGCGCCCGGGTATCAGCGTGGCTTCCGCAAAACAGTCTCAGAGGGTGTTCAATCCCATCCCCCGTCGCCTCGTCCGGCGGCGGATCACCCGTGCCGAGGTGCTGTCGGGAAGCCTGGTGTTGCTGGTCTTGCTCGCCATCGGAGGCTGGATCCGCAGCCGTGCCGAGGC
The DNA here is from genome assembly GCA_027001345.1 of Acidobacteriota bacterium. Lineage (GTDB taxonomy): Bacteria > Acidobacteriota > Polarisedimenticolia > J045 > J045 > JALTMS01. The sequence goes on from JALTMS010000056.1 coordinate 3,004, forward strand.
TTACGACCCGGCAGATCGCGACATCGCCTTCGAGACCCTCCAGCGCAGCAGCGTGGTCGACACCCTCTACCGGCGTCCCCTCCAGTACTGGAGAGAGCCGGGCACCGAGTCGGCGGCCGTGCCGGATCTCGGTCCCTTCCCGCAGGACCTGCTCGCCGGCGGTTGGCAGCTCGATGGGCGGGTCGAGACCTACACACCCGAGAACCTCTACGTCAAGATCAACGGGGCCGCCGAGCAATTCCTGGCCTTCGACTTCGAGGCACTGACCTATCTGACCCTGGTCCGGGGACCCATCTTCCTGACCATCGAACTCTACGACCAGGCCCGGCCGGCCAACGCCCTCGGGCTCTTCGCCCGCCTGCGGAATCCCGAGGCCCGGGTCCTCTCCTCCGGTGGTGTGCACTACACGCCAACCTCCGTGGGGGCACTGGGTATGCGTGGCGCCATCTTTTTCCGCATTGTCGGCAGCGCCCAGCGGCCGGAGGTGGAGCAGAAGACCCGGCAGATCATCGGGCTACTCGCCGAGATGGCCCGCCCCACCGCAGCCGTGGACGAGGTCGAGCTGTTTACCGAGGGTCTCGGCCTGCCCTTCGAATCGGTGGCCTACCAGAAAGAGAATGTCTTCCAGTACGACTTTCTCGAGGACTTCTGGTTTGCCTCGGGGCTCGACTCCCCGGGAGCCGGTCCCGATGCCCGGGTCTTCTTCCATCGGGCGGCGAGTCCCGCCCGGGCCCGCGATCTCTATCGTCGCTTGCTCGACGAGCAACTCGTCGAATACGAGCAGGTCGAGGCCCGGCAGGCCGGCGTCCTGCTCCGACACCGCTACCTGGGAACCTATTTCGCCCTGGCTCGGGACGGAGCCCGACTCTACGGCGCCGAGCACGTGGCCGATCCGGCCGCTGCTCGCGCGCTGCTCAAGCGGATGAAGGAGGTCTCCGGTGGCCACTAGGCGGGACAAACCCCTTCAGCATCCCGAATACGACAAGCAGCCGCTGACTCGTCGCGACTTCGCTCGGCGGGTGCTCGGCACCCTGGGAGTGGGCGGCGCAGCGGCCTACCTGGCCCTGGCCCCCGAGCGCTGGCCCCTTTCGTTGCGCGACGGCAGCGGCCTGCGTTCGGTGCCCACCGAGCGCCCCATGCGTCTGGGCGACTACCGGGTGGCGCCACCGTCCGGTGCGGTGGAGGTGGCGGTGGGCTACGGCTCCAGCGTGGCCGAGCGTCTGGACAAGGCACTCGAGGCGGTCGGTGGGCTGCCGCACTACGTCCGGCCGGGGGAGATCGTCCTGCTCAAGCCCAACGTGGCGTTCGACCGCTCGCCCAACCTGGGGGCGACGACGAGCCCCGAAATCGTCGAGGAACTGGTTCGTCGCCTGCTGGTGGACTGTCGCGCGCAGGAGGTGCGGGTCGCTGACAATCCGATCGAATCTCCGGCGGATTGTTTCGCCAAGAGCGGTGTCCGGAGGGCCGCCGAGCAGGCGGGCGGGAGAATCTATCTGCCCGATGCCAACGCCTTTCGCACGCTGAACACTCCCGGCGCGAAGCTGATCGAGAGTTGGCCGGTGCTCTATCGGCCACTGAGCAACGTGGACAAGGTCATCGGCGTCGCTCCTGCCAAGGATCACAATCTCTGCCGCGCCTCGCTGGGCATCAAGAACTGGTACGGTCTGCTCGGCGGTCGCCGCAACCAGTTTCACCAGGACATCCACGAGATCGTCTCCGATCTGGCTCTGATGATGCGTCCGACTCTGACCGTGCTCGACGGCAGCCGGGTGCTGATGAAGAACGGGCCCACCGGTGGGGATCCGTCCAACGTCAAGCCGGGCCACGCGGTGGTGGCGGGCACCGATCCGGTGGCCATCGATGCCTGGGGCTATCGTCACCTCCTCGAACGTGACGACGGGCTGCCGGAATATCTGCCCAAGGCCGAGGCCAAGGGATGCGGCCGGGTCGCCGCCGCGGAAAGCGTGCGGGAGATCACATGAGCGATCTGCCGCGCCTGCCGATCTACGAGCCGGCGCCGCCGGTTCGCCGCTGGCTGCGGCTGACCAACGTGCGTCTGGTCTGTCAGGCCTTCTTCTTCGCCGCGTTCATCCTGGCGGTGTGGGCCACCTGGACCAGCCGGCTCGGTGGCTATCCGGTCTCGCGTCTGCTCGAGATGGATCCCCTCGTCGCCCTGTCGACGGTCCTGTCCACCGGTTTTCTCTACCGCTTCTTGCCCTGGGCGCTGGTGGTGCTGGCGCTGACCCTGATCTTCGGTCGCGTGTTTTGCAACTGGATCTGTCCCTACGGCACGCTGCATCATTTCGTCGGCTGGCTGTTCAACGTGCGCAAGAACAAGGAACGCTGGCACTCGAATCGTTACCGGCCGATCTACTCTTTCAAGTACGGCCTGCTGCTGGCGCTGCTGATCCTGGCGGCCCTCGGGGCGTTGCAGATCGGCCTGCTCGATCCGATCTGCCTGATGTACCGCACCTTCGCCACCGCTCTGGCTCCGGCCTCCGACAGCCTGATCGATGCCTTCGCCCGTCTGCTCGGCCGATTCGGTTTCGATCTCGCGCTGCTCGATCATCTCAAGTTCGCTCCGGGAAGCGAGCGACGCATCTTCTCCGGGTCGTTCTGGATCGGTTCTCTGCTGGTTGCCCTGGTGGGGATGAACATCGTCATCCCGCGTTTCTTCTGCCGGGTTCTCTGTCCTCTCGGTGCCTTGCTCGGCGTCACCGCCCGCTTCGCCCTGTTTCGCATCGATCGGGACGTGCACCGTTGCACCGACTGCAACGTCTGCATGTCACGCTGCGAGGGCGCGGCCGATCCCCAGGGACAGCTTCGGCTCAGCGAGTGCTTCGCCTGCATGAACTGCCTGGACGACTGTCCCGAGGACGCCCTGCGTTTCACCATGCTCGAGCTGGATCGCAAGCAGGTGCGGGTGAACCCGGAGATCGGCCGCCGGCAGGTGCTCTTCTCTTCGGTACTCGGCTTGCTGGCCTTTCCTTTCCTGCGCAGCGGGGGGGCCGACGACGATCGCAACTATTCGCCGGCACTGATCCGTCCGCCGGGATCGGTGGAAGAGAGTCAGTTTCTCGAAAAGTGCATCAAGTGCGACCAGTGCATCAATGCCTGTCCGACCAACGTGCTGCAACCCGCCACTTTCGCCGAGGCCGGCATCGAGGGGTTGTGGACTCCGGTGTTGAATTTCAACATCGCTCATTGCCAGCTCAAGTGCACCCTTTGCTCCGAGGTCTGTCCCACCGGTGCGATCCGCCGCATTACCGTCGAGGAGAAACTCGGCAAGGGAGCGTATGCCGAGCAGGGGCCGATCCGGCTCGGAACTGCCTTTTTCGACCGTGGGCGCTGCCTGCCCCACGCGATGGAAATTCCATGCGTGGTCTGCGAAGAGGTCTGTCCGGTCTCGCCCAAGGCGATCCAGACCGTCGATCAGGAGGTCAAGGACGTCTTCGGGAAGATCGTCGTACTCAACAAACCCTTCATGGTTCCCGACCTGTGTATCGGCTGCGGCATCTGCCAGGCCGAATGCCCGGTCACCGACTCCCGAGCGGTCTATGTCACCGCCGTCGGTGAGTCCCGTTCCCCCCACCGGAAGCTGCTCTTGCAGCACCGGCAGGCCGGCTGACGCGGCCAGGAGATCGAGATGAGCAACGAGCAGGGCACCGATCGACGAACTTTCATCAAGACCGCGGTGGCGGGCGGGGCGGGTCTGACCCTCGGTGGGCGCGTCGTGCTGGGAGCTGAGGGCGATGCGGGAGCTGCCGACCATGCCAGGGTACCGCGCAAGGAACTCGGCTCCACCGGCGCGAAGATCCCGATTCTCCTGCTCGGCTGCGCCCAGCGTTTCGATCCCAAATACGACAAGCTGCTCCACCGGGCCTATCGGGCCGGGGTGGACTACCTGGACACCGCCCTGGCTTACGAAGGGGGCATGTCCCACAAGACGATCGCTCCGTTCATCAAGCAGATCGGGGGCAAGGACAAGCTGTGGATCACCTCCAAGGTGGTTTCCAAGGGTCTCGACCCTGCCGAGTACGAGAGCGGGATCGACACCTGCCTCGAGCAGCTCGAGGTGGATCATCTGGATCTGTTTTTTCTCCACGCACTGGATGATGCCCGGGCCCTCGACAAACCCTATCGGGACGTGGGCGATCGGCTGCGCTCGAGCGGCAAGACCCGTTTCTTCGGCTTTTCCTGCCATGGCGATCGGGTGGTGGAGTTGCTCGAGAAGGCGGCCCGCGTGGGCGGCTTCGACGCGATCATGTTCCGCTATCATTTCGGCAAGTACGGTGACCTGGCCCTCAATCGCGCGATCGATGCATGCCGCAAGGCCGGCATCGGATTGATCGCGATGAAAACTCAGAAGTCGGTACCCGCCGATGCCGAGAGGGTGATCGGCTTCAAGTCTCGAGACTTCACCCTGCCCCAGGCCAAACTCAAGGCAGTGTGGGCCGACGAACGCATCGACGCGGTCGTCTCCCACATGGACAACACCAAGAAGCTGGCCGAGAACGTTGCCGCAGCCCGCTCTCCGCAACAGCTCTCGATGGCCGAGTTCCAGCAGCTCCAGCGCCTGGCTACGGCCACCGCCCCGTTGAGTTGCGAGGGCTGCTCGCACCACTGCGAGCCCGCTGCCGGGGATTCGCTGCCCATCGCAGACACCTTGCGGGTGCTGATGTACCACGAATGCTACGGCGAGACGGCCAGGGCCCGGCGGTTGTTCGCCGAGTTGCATCCGGCAGGTTTGCGGATCGAGCGGGCCGACCTGGCTGCCGCCTCCCGAGCCTGTCCCCAGGGTATCGACATCGCCGCGCGCTTGCGGCAGGCGCGGCAGGCCCTGGCCTGAGCTTCAGTTCTGAGCGGAGGTCAGAGCAGCATCCCTCGGCTGCTGCCGATGACCACGGCGATCACGCCGAGGTGAAGATTGGCCGTCACCAGCAAGCGGATCGTCCGGAGGGCCGCCGCCGCTGCGACGTCATCGCCGGCGCCGGCCGCGCGGCGGAATCGCCCGTAGGGGACGAAGAAGAGAAAGGCAAAGATCACGGCCATCAGCAGGCCGATGGTCATCATCAGGTTGATGTGCAGGGCCAGGCCCCGCATCCCGCCGTAGAAGGCGGCCACGAGCCTGAAGCCGGTGGCCA
>JALTMS010000057.1 GCA_027001345.1 Acidobacteriota bacterium
CAGGAGCGCCCCGACGTAGCCGCGGCGAGCGATGATCTCCTTGATTCCTCCCACGACCTGATTCCTTGCATCGAGGGGAAGTCGGCTCCATGAGTCTCGCTCGACGACCAGGAATACGCTGGGAGGTCGATCTTCGAGTTGGCGGACGATGGGAACCGTTTCGAAGTCGGCAATCTGCAACGTGCCGCTCGGAGGGCGATGACTCCAGCGGGAGGCGTTCATCCAGAACAGCGATGCCGATCCGGCCAGCAGCAGGGCCAGGGGCACAAGCCATTTCCAGGCCCTTCGGCTGCTGCTGCGGGAGGGTTTCGCGGAAGACCTTGGCCGGCGTGGCTCTGCGAGAGCATCGGGTGCCGAGCCATCGACCAGTTCGAGCACCTTCGCAAGGCGCTGGTCTGGATCGTCGAGCAAGGTCAGGATTTCGGACTGCAAGTGCGACGCATCCTGGCGCAGGCCCAGCAGGCCATTCCGGTTTTCTCCATAGAGCTGACCCTGGTGACCGGCCATCAGGGCATCGAGGCGAGTCAGGAGTCTCGAGCCGATGGCGGCGTCGAATAGAAGGCTCGGAGTGCCACCTCCACGAGCCGCGGCGTCGGTGCTCTCGCGATCCGCCAAGCTCTTGACCTGCCAGGCCAGGATCTCCCTGACCAGTTCTGCGGCCTCCGCTTGTAGAGGGGCCTGTCGAGAACTGAGCTGCACCTGCAGGGGTGTGATGCGAAGGGACGCGGAACCGACGGCGACCCGCAGGGTCTGGTCGGTATCGGCATTGGCCTCGAGCAGTCGCCGAACACGAGCCGAGCACTCTCGCAGGCTTCGGAGTTGCTGAGAGATGTCGATCAGATCCGCTGTAGTCGAGTGGGGCATCACGAGAAGATCTCCTGCAATCTTCGCGCCACCGTGGTGGGTGCAGGCAACCTTGCACGGGGCTGTCCGCACTCCTTCCCCGTGGCGCGCTGTCCGCTGTGGGTTGCCTCGATCGGGCGGCGATTGTGTCCGATCTTGGGACAGCCCGAGGCCACTTCTTTCCACCATTCGGCGCCGCGAGGGCGCAGGCGAATGAGCGCAGTCCAGAGCGAACTGGCATGCATGGTGCAAGCAGTCAGGTGCCTGATGGCGACAAGGAGAAGATCAGTCCCCTCCGAATTCCGGAGCCGTTGATGCCATGAACCCTGAAATCACCCGCCGCAAGAAAGCAGGCACTTCCGGCCGACCGCTCGCAAGAGACGAGGGCGTGGAGTGCACCCATGTCGGGGTTCTCGTTGCGGGTTGTCGTCGGCGTGTGGCAGGGGGACCCAATGTCGGCTGCCTCCACCGCCAACCGTCTTCTTCCAGTTCTGGCGAGACATCGTATTGGGCAACGAGGGGGTTCCCGCTGGTCGAACTCCTCGTCTCGCTGATGATCGTCGGATTGCTCGCGGCAATCGCGATCCTCAACATGACCACGGCCCTCGAAAAGGCGCGGGTCACGCGCGCGATCGCCGAGATTCGCGGAATGGAAAAGGAACTCGCCAAATACGAACTGGACAATGGCGGACTTCCCGACACCTTGACCGAGATCGGCTGGGGAGAGCGTCTGGACCCCTGGGGCTCTCTTTATCAGTACCTGAATTTCGCCACCGTAGCGGCAGGCAATGGAAGCCGCAACGGAAACGGCAATGGGAATGCCGGCGGAGTGCCGGGTCGGGCCCGGAAGGACAAATCCCTTGTCCCACTCAACTCGACCTACGACCTTTACAGCATGGGGAGAGATGGCAAGAGCCAGACTCCCCTGACGGCCCAAGCCAGCTGGGACGATGTCGTGCGAGCAGGCGACGGCGCCTTTGTCGGGCTTGCCACCGATTTCTGAGTGGCTGCCCGCAGGCAGGTTGACGATGAAAGCCGAGCGTGGGTTTCTGCGCAGCAGGGTAGCCCAGCACATCTTCGTGGTCTTCGTGTGCAGTGCTCTGCTTCCGATCACCGCCCTGTCTTTCGTCGCCTACC
>JALTMS010000058.1 GCA_027001345.1 Acidobacteriota bacterium
TCGTCGGCCGCGTCCTTCATTCCCCGCGGAAGCCAGGTGAACCCGTCCATGTCCGTGCCGATCATCAGGTGCTTCGGGCCCACCAGATCGGCAAGCCTGCAGTAGACGTCGGCCGCGCGGTCGAGGCTGCCGAGCAACCCAACGCGCTTCTGGTACCAGGGACACATCAGCACGCCGAGGCAGCCCCCCGCAGACGCCAGCTCGCGCACCTGGTCGTTCGTCAGGTAGCGCTGCGAGCCGCCGTGCTCGCGCAGGCAGGCGTGCGTCACCACAGGCGGCCTGTCGATCCTGTCGAGCACCTGGAAGAAGGCCTTCTCCGAGGCGTGCGCGAGGTCTACCACCACGCCGGTGTGGCGGCACACCGCGAGCACCTCCTTGCCGAAGTCGCTCAGCCCCCCGTGCACCGCCGGCCCGACGTGTCCGTCGCAGATCCGGTTGGCGATGAAGTGTGTAAGCGTAAGCAGGCGCACTCCGCGCTCCCGCAGCGTGGTTATCCTGTCGGCGTCCGAGCCTATAACGTGCCCGCCCTCGACCGCCGGCAGTGCCGCCAGCTTCTGCTGCCTGTGGGCCGCGACAATACCCCTTGCGTTGTGAACCTTCACGACCTCGGTGCTGTTTCTATCGATGGTCCTGTCGAGGAAATCGAGCATTCTATGCGCTGCCTGCCATGCTCCGAGGCGCAGCGGCGGCGGCGGTATGTACACGGTGAACGCCAGGCAGGTTATGCGGCCTTGTCTCATCCTGTGCATGTCGACGGTGTTTCGCAGAGGGTTCCACAGCAGGGGGGGGCGGTGAGGCCTTTCGAAACGCTTTCGCATGTAGTAGCCGGCCAACAGGAAATGCGTGTGCGTGTCGATTACCGGCACCTTCAGGTGCAATTCGAGGGCCTTTGCCAGATGTTCGTCCACGATTCTCTCCGGTTCTCCATGAGTTATAGTCCATGCGGGAGGCGCTGTACAGTGCAAAAGATGTGTGCTAGACACGGGTGCATGCAACGGAAAACGACCGGCAAGAGAGAGGACGACTTGCTGGAATACATGAAACGCCTTGCTGGAACGCTTGTCGAAAAAACCGTCGATCCGGAGCTCGAGGCGAGGATCGGAAGGATACGGGCCAACCTGAACGAGTACGGGGTGGATCCCTGGGGGTTCGATCCTCGCTACCTGAAGTGGGCCCTGCCTTTCGCCTCGTTCTTCTACTATCGGTACTTCCGCGTTGAGACCGTCGGTATCAGGAACGTGCCTGAAGGGCGCGTGCTGCTCATCGCCAACCACTCGGGCCAGATCCCCGTGGACGGTGCTCTCATAGTGCTGAGCATGCTGTTCGAGGCCGAACCGCCGAGAATGGTTCGCTCCATGGTCGAGACATGGGTTCCGACGCTCCCGCTGGTTTCCTACTTCTTCCCCCGCACCGGCCAGATAGTCGGCACCCGGGACAACTGCAGGCGCCTGTTGAACCGTGACGAGATCATACTGGCCTTTCCGGAAGGTGTACGCGGCATCTCGAAGCCATTTTCCAAGCGATACCAGCTCCAGCAGTTCGGCCTGGGGTTCATGAGGCTCGCCCTGATGACGGGCGCTCCTGTGGTGCCCGTCGCGGTCGTGGGCGCCGAAGAGCAGATACCTGCACTCATCGACTTCAAGCCGCTGGCAAGGATGTTCGGTATGCCGGCATTTCCGATTACGCCGTTTTTTCCCTGGCTGGGGCCGCTGGGAATAATGCCGTTGCCCGTGAAGATAAGAATATACTACGGCAGGCCCATGTACTTCGAAGGCGACCCGGACGACGACGACGAAATATTGCTTCCCAAGGTGCAGAAGGTACGCAGGACCATCCAGCGCATGATTCGCGACGGGTTGAAAGTGAGGAGGGGGATTTTCTGGTAGCTCAGCGGAGCCCGTATCGAATGGCAAGAGCCGCAAAGAACAGGAGCAGAAGCAAAAAAGGAGGTGCCGGGCGCCAGACCCCCATCCTGATAG
>JALTMS010000059.1 GCA_027001345.1 Acidobacteriota bacterium
TCGGCCACGCCGCCGGCCTGATTCACTGCCACTGTGCATGGTGCGCCATGGCTCCGTCGCGCACGGCGGAAGAGGTCGATCTCAAGGACAGCAGCTTCTGCCCGTCCTGTGCGCGGCGCGTGGGCGGCGGCCCGACCGGCGGCAGACGGGCAGACGGATCAGTCGATGCGGAGAAAGGTCTCGGCAAAGGCCCGCATCCCTGAGTGATCGAGATGCTCGAGAGCGCCGATCGCCGGCTGGGCCCCGTCGGCCAGTACGCTCGCGGCACCGTCGGGAGTGCTGCGCTGTGAAAGGAAATCCACCAGCCGCTGAATCTCGGCCCGCAGCCAGGCCGCACCCCGGTCGCCGACCCTCAGATCGGAGAGCGCCTCGGCGTGCTCGACGGGCCAGATCCGAGCCAGCCACCCCGTCCCGTAGGGATCCTCCCGCAGAGCGTCGCCGAGTCCTTCGGCCGCGGCCGGATTGATGGCGACGACCGTACCGCTGATCGGGGCCCTGAGCTGCAAGACCCGGTCCTTTCGGCGCAGACGCGCCAGGCACTCGCCTCGCCGAATCGGCGTTCCGACCTCCGGCAGTTCGATCCGATCGACGCGCCCGAGAGCCTGCCCCACCATTTCGTCGGCTCCCACCCGCACCTCGCCGACGTCGGTCAGGGCGGCCCAGCTATGCCCATCGGAGAGAAACACGCCCCGCGGGTATTGCAGAGGCGAGAAGGCCGCAACGGGCTGCTGCCGGCCAGCGCGCTGCCGGCGTTCGTGGCGCAGTCGAATCAGGTCGATGGCGATGAAGAGGATCACGGTGGAGATGACGAGCACGGCGGTCATGATCGACTCCCTTCGAGCTAGCCGCGTGGGTGGGCTTGCACCGTTCCAGATAGCATCATCCATGCCACCCCTGATCGGACATGCAAATAGATAAAAATAAGGGGGTTACGAAAAACTCCACACACCCTGCCGACACTGGTCGTTGATTTTCTCTACGAGCCCCGCCGCAGCGATCGCCGAAATCCCCTCAAGTCATGTAGAACTCGATGGATGCGAGCGCTGATTTGCTCGACGCCGGTCGTTGCGCTTTTCATCGCACCGGGCCACGGACCGGGCGATCACCACCAACGCGCCAGAGCATAGGCGCTTTCGTAGACTCCCGCGGCGATGAAGACCCAGCCGCTGATCTTGCGGCCGACCCGATCGAGAGTCTCGAGCCGTGCGTAGGCTCGTGCCACGCCGCGGGCGCCGCCGGCGAAGATCAGCGAGAAAACGAGAGCCGGTAGTCCGGTGCCGATGCCGTAGACCGCCGGCACCACCAGAGCCGAACCGTGCTTGAGGCTCAGTGGCACCAGGCTGCCGAAGAACAGCGCTGCGGAAACCGGACAGAGAGAAAGCGCGAGCAGCAGACCGAGCGCAGCGGCTCCGACCACGCCGCCGATTGCCGCACCGCGGCGCTGCAAGCCTTCGACCCAGCGGCTGCCGCCGGCCCCGCCCCCGATCCAGCCGAGCAGGAACAGACCGGTCAAGATCAGGCCGGGCCCCAGGAGCTGAAACGCCACACCCTCGAGCCAGCTGGAGATATCGATCAACGAAACGACGCTGACGGCGATCAGCACACCGAGGAAGGCATAGGCCGTCACCCGACCGGCAACGTAGGCCAGACCCGCAACCAGCACCCGCGAGGGCCGGTGGAACTCCCGGGAGATGTAGGCCACAGCGGCGATATTCGAGGCCAGCGGACAGGGAGAGACCGACACCAGCAAGCCCAGCCAGAGCGCGGCGACCGAAGCTCCGAGCAGCTCGATCACGGACTACCCGCAGGACTGCCATGCTGGGAGGCCGGTGCCCTCCCGGCGAGGAAGGCCTCGACCTCGTCACGGATGTAGGTCTCCAGGCGCCTGGGCTGGTGGGCCAGGGGCCAGGCCCGGTCCAGACGCCGATAGCGCCGGGGCGGCGGCCCGCCGGCGAATTCGGCGAGCACCAGGGTCCGCGAAGGCATCTCGAAGTCTTCGTGGAAGTGCCGGTACTTGGGCTCGTCGATGTTCAGCGGCATCCAGACCAGTGCGCCACTCTCGACAGGCCGGCGGAAATCCTTCTCGATCAGGGCCTGCGCGATGCCCTCGATCTTGCGACAAGTGCTGCAACGAAAACCAGAGTAGAAATAGTAGGCGACGAATCGCGGGGGATCGGCGCCAAAGGGCTCGAGGGCCCACGAGGCCGGTACTTCCGGCCGGGGCCGCCAGGATTTGACCGCCACCAGGGCGACGACCACCAGAGCCAGGATTACCAGTCCCACGGCCACGGGCCGGCGCTGAGGCATCATTCCTCCAGGCTCAGAACTCCACGCCGGGGATCAGGCCCACCACGCCCGCCAGGATCACGATGATCGCCAGCGGCGCGAGGAAACGGACGATCAGACCCCATACCCTTCCCAGGGGAAGCGGCGCCCCCCCGCGGGCGATTTCCGCCAGAGCGGAGCCGACGCCCCACTTCCAGCCGACGAAAAGGCAGATCAGCAGGGCCCCGATGGTCAGCGCGTAGTTGCCGAAGATCACGCTCTGCCAGTCGAGGAAGCTGCCCCACAGCGCCGAAGGCACTGCCAGAAGGAAGCAGGCGAAGGTCACCAGCCAGGTGGTGCGCTCCCGCGACCAGCCCTTTTCGTCAACGAAATAAGAGACCACTACCTCGAGCAGACTGATCGTCGAGGTCAGCGCGGCGATGGCCAGCAACGCATAGAACGCCGCGGCGAAGACGCCACCGAGGGGAAGCTGATGAAAGATCGACGGCAGCACGACGAAGACCAGCCCCGGCCCTCCGCTGGGATCGCCGCCGGCGGCGAACAACGCGGGAAAGATGATCAGGCCCGCGAGCAGCGCGATCGCCGTATCCGCCGCCGCGACCGAGAAGGCCGCTCCGGGAAGCCGCTCGTCGTGGGAAAGGTACGAGCCATAGGTGATCATCGCCCCCATCCCCAGGCTCAACGAGAAGAAGGCCTGCCCCAGGGCGCCGACAACCACCGAGAGTGTGATCTTCGAAAGATCGACGTGGAAGAGAAAGCGCAGCCCCTCGCTGGCGCCCGGCAGGGTCATCGAACGTACCGCCAGCCCCACCAGCAGAACGAAGAACACCGGCATCAGGATTTTCGACGCCATCTCGATGCCACCCTGGACTCCGGAGCGAACGACCAGCGCGGTCAGGGTGAGAAACAGGGCGGTCAGGGCGATCGACACCACCGGTGCTCCGGAAATCGCATCGAAAGCCGCAACGCTCTGATCGTGGGTCATCGCCCCCGCGAAACGGCCGACCAGCGCCCGGCCGAGGTAGCCCAGAGTCCACCCCGCCACCACAGCGTAGAACGCGAGAATCGCAAACCCGGTGATCACTCCCAGGGCGCCGACGAGGGGCCACGGGCTGCGCGGCGCGAGACGCGCAAAGGCGCCGACCGGGCTCATCTGGGAGGCACGGCCGATGGCCAGTTCGGCAAACAGCACCGGCAGACAGATCACCACCACGCAGATCAGGTAAACGAGGATGAAGGCCGCGCCGCCATGCTGCCCGGCGGTGTACGGAAAGCGCCAGATATTCCCCAGCCCGATCGCCGATCCCGCGGCGGCAAGAATGAAGCCCAGCCGCGAGCCGAAGGCCCCTCGCTTGCTCGTCGCTGCCACGAATCCCTCTCCTCACCCCCCCAGTCAGCGGACTATACCGTGGCTGGCCCCGGGGATGAAGGAGTCGGGCCGGTCTCCCGCCGATAGTGCAGGTATCGCACCTTTTCGAGGGTGATCAGCCCCTCGGGAACCGCCTCGGCCAGGTGGGGGAGGAACCCGTCGATACGATCCTCCTGATCGACGATCTCCACCACCAGGGGCAGATCCTCCGACAGGGCGAGGATACGCGTGCTGTGCACCTGCTGATGCCAGCCGAAACCCTGAAGGCCCCGCAGCACCGTCGCCCCCGCCAGACCTTCCTCGACAGCCCGGTGAACGATCCATTCCGCCAGGGGCCGACCCTCGTAGCGCTCGTTCTCGGAGATGAAGATCCGCAGGAGGGTGCCTTGTTGGAGGCTTCGCTTCACCGTGTTCCTCCTTCGCTCTGGTGTCGTGGATTATGCATCAACCCGGCTCAGAGCAGGCGGATGATGCTGTGGCCCAGCCACACGGCGACCAGTCCCCCTCCAACCTGCAACGCCACGTTGACCAGCCCCAGCCCCAGGTGTCCCTCCCGAGCCAGCTCCAGCGTCTCGAAGCCGAAGCTGGAGAAAGTGGTAAAGCCTCCCAGAACGCCGATCATCAGCAGTACCCGGGCCTGGGGGGAAAACAATCCGCGATACTCCACCAGGGCTCCCAGCGCTCCGATCACCGCACAGCCCGTCATGTTGACCAGCAGGGTGCCGCCGGGCAGCCGCAGCAGGGGGAACAGTCGCTGCACGGTGCCGGAAGCCAGGTAGCGCGCCACCGAGCCGACGAAGCCCCCCAGCCCCACCAGCAGCCACAGCGGCAGGCTCCGGAACATCATTCGCTGCGCCAGGTGCTCACGTTGCCGGCCTGATCCGTCACGCGCACGGCCAGGCCCCCCTTCGGTGGCACCCTCTCGAGCCTGGCACTGAAGGTCTCTGTGGCGCCGTCCGCCACTCCATCGCTCGCCGCCAGCGGTCGCCAGGGTCCACCGGCGACGGCCACCTCCGCCCGGGCCAGTCGTCCCCCGGTATCGCTGGCCTCGACCCGCACTTCCACTCCCAGCCCCTGCGCCAGGAGTCGGGTGCTCACCTCGGCGATGGTCGGCGGGCGATGATCGATCACCACCGGCTCCGAGATCCGGCTGTGGGAGCGCTGCTCGCCGACGGGATTGGCAGCCAGATCGGTGGCCGTGACCCGGAAGCGGTAGACCCCATCGGGAAGGGTGCGGGCATCGAAGGAGAAGAATCGTCGGGTCAGATCCTCGGCCAGCGGCTGCCATTGCCGGCACGGGCCGCCCCGATCCCGACAGAACTCCAGCCGGTACTCGAGACGGTCACCGTCCGGATCGGAGGCCGACCAGCGCAATGTCAGGGCTCCCGCCTCGTAGACCTTCTTCGAACGCCACTGGCGGCTCTTGCCACGCAGCGCCCGGCTGACCTCGGCCCCGTGGGGTACGCTGACCACCGGCGTCTCGCCGGAAGTCACCGAGGAGGGCGGCACCGGCCGATAAGCCACCCCCAGGGGCAGCGCCTCGACCTGCTCGACACGAGGCGGTCGGTTGACGGCGCGGTAGGTCCAGGCCAGCCGGTCGATCCTCGCCTCGGGAGTCGGGCTCTCGCTGCTGATCCGCACCTGGGCGAAACGCGCCCGACCGGTCCCGACCGCTCCCCCCTCTCCGCTGGGTGGACCCGCCGCCCCGGGGACCTCGACCCACGGGCTCCATCCCTCGTCCGGGCGCTCGGTATTCCCCCATCGAGCTTCCACGCGCCACAGATCGCTCCCCCCGGGTGCCGTCACGACGCGTACGCGGCCAAGCATCGCCGTCGAACCCGCATCGAAGACATCGGAGGTCCAGCGCGCCCGAGCCACCGGCGCCTGCTCCCACAGCAGCACCAGGCCCGGATGATTGCCCGCCACGGCGATGCGTTGCCCCTCGGAAGCCAGGGCGGCCAGCGCGCGCACGTCTTCTGCCTCGTACCACAGTCCTTCCCGCCCCTCGGCATCGATCCACAGCAGGCGTGCCGGTGATGCCGTGGCCAACAGGACACCGTCACCATGGCCCAGCAGCGCCAGCGGCGTCTGCTTGGCGTCGCTCCACATCGACTCCACCACTCCGTCCGGATCGATGCGGATCACCTCCCCACCCGCCACACCGGAGCTTGGAGGCGAAGGCGTGGCGCCGTTCTTCTTCTCCTTGTCTTCCGACTTGGAGTCGGCCTCCGCCCGGGCTCGGACGGTGATCGTGGTCGTCGCCCGCGAGGCGCCTCCATTCTTGCGTGTGGAAGAGGGAAGCGACGCCCCGGACTCTCTCTTCTGGCGGCTGCCCGAGACAGCGGCCCAGACGCTTCCCGTCGGCCCGATGGTCAGTGCCGACACCTCGCCACGATCCGAATCCCACAGCACGTAGGCGCCGCCGTCGGGAGAGATCTCCACCACCCAGCCCGAATCCGAGGTCCCGGCGAGAATCCTTCCCGCCCCTGCTGCCAGGCAGCGCACGTGGGATTCCCGGCTCTTCCACAGCACCTTTGCCCGGCCTCCATCGGGATCGATGCGGACGACGGTGCCGGGCAAGCCCGTGGCGACCAGCAACTCCCCCGAGGGCAGTCGCAGCAAGTCCCAGATGTACTTTGCCTCGGGGCGGTAGATCTCCTCGACCTCTCCCTTCGAAGGGTCGAGCCGGTAGACCGCCCCCTCGGGTCCCGTGGCGACGTAGACGATGCCCTTCCTACCCGGCGCGAGGGCGAAGGCCTGACCGCCGTCGGGGAGAAAGTGCTCGATGGCAGGCTGACCGGGGCGGGCATAGACCAGCACCCGGGCGGGATCTCCCACGGCGACCAGCAGCCGCCCCTGACTGAAGGCCGCATCCCACAGAACGCCCTCGGCCGGGCGGCCGATTTCGATGCGCGCCGGCGCGGGCGCGAGCGCACCCTCCGGCGTGATCAGCATTCCCTCGAGACGACCGGCTCGGAAGCCCGCCCCCTCCCGGGTCCAGCTCTGCTCTTCCACCGCCATCGCGGTGCCCACGGCCAGGGTGAGGACGAGCCCCACGACCCATCCGACGCAAGCTGCTCGTCTCATTCTGCGGACTCCTCGCCTTCGATGGTGATCGACACGCGGACCAGGCCCGTCACACTGCGCTCCATTTCCCGCCAGGCTCCGGCCACACGGCGCCAGCGGGAGTGGTACAACTCGTTGCCTCCGGGACTCGAGCGCATCAGCAGATGCGCGGTCGCCGGCAGCGCCGGGTACTCCCGCCCGCGGCTGACGATGCCGCTGGCGGGTCGAATCAGCCGCGCTTCGAGCCGGGTGTCACTGGAGAACGACGCCAGCGCCGCCAGGTAGGCGTCGGCACTGCGGGCCGTACGCCGGCGGGCCTCGGCCACGGCCCCCAGTTCACCGTCGAGGATCCTCGTCGCGCCCACGGCCAGCGTACAGCGTCCGGGCAGAGCCTCTGCCGGAATCGCCACCTCCAGCTTCTGCCAGCTTCGCTGTCCCCGCGCATCGGACAACTCCACGCGCACGACGAAGCTCTGTCCCGGGCGGACGCTGAGCCGATCGGGAAGCGCGCGAATCACCTTCCACGCACCGTCCCGTTCGGTGGCGTGAACTCGCAGCACGACCCGCTCGACGCGGGGAACCTCCATCGGCGCCTGGAACAGCGCCGCCAGCACCCGGGCGACCTCGGCGCCGATCCGCGCCACCGGTGGCGGATTGCCCGCGCCACCGCCGATCGCCATCTCGAGCGGCGGCCGACCGTCGAGGAAGATCTTGCCTTCGAGTTGCAGGGTCTCGTCTACTTCCGCAGCGCTGGCATCGGCCACCGCAGCGCGCAGAGCAAAGGCAGCGAGTGGACCGACCAGCCGAGGCGAGCGCAGCACTTCGAAGTGGCGCTCGATCGCCGGCGCCCCCGGCCTGTCGACATGCACCTCGATCGGAAGGCCCCGAGGGACGGGACCGACTTCCGCCGCGATACCCACCAGCCGATCCTCGGTCAGCGTCCCGGCCGGAGCGCCGTAACGGGAAATCTTGAACGAGTTGAAGCCCGAAGCGACGGTCCAGACGATCTCCGCCGGACTGATCGGGCCGCCGCTGCGCCCGCGGCCGAGGAACGGATGCCCGAAGGCCAGCAGCCTCGATCCCTCCCGCCAGGTCACCGTCCCCGTCGCACCGACGATCTTGTCGCCCCAGATCAGCATCGCGCTGACGGGCATCCCGGGCTGCAAGTCTTCCGCTCCCATCGCTGCCGTACCCGCCGCGGGCTGGGCCGCGGCGGCGGGACTCAGGCCCATCTCCTGCCACAGGTCGTCGAAGGCTCCCAGGCCGTCCCCCGCCACACCGCGCACCCCCACCGCCAGTGGGATCGCCCGCAGCACGCTGCCCGTGGTGGCCACCACCCCTTCCCGGCGCCAGGGAAGTTCACCGGCGGGAAGATGCTCGAGTTCGAGCATCTTCTCGATGGGAG
>JALTMS010000060.1:0-711 GCA_027001345.1 Acidobacteriota bacterium
GCTCTACGCAGCGCTCCAGGAAATCAACACCGTCGACCAGAACGTGATCACCCTCGAAGACCCGATCGAGTACCAACTCGAAGGCGTCAGCCAGACGCAGATCAACGAAAAGAAGGGCATGACGTTCGCACGGGGCTTGCGCAACGTCTTGCGTCAAGACCCTGACATCATCATGGTGGGAGAGATCCGAGACCGCGACACGGCGGTGATGGCCATTCAAGCGTCGCTGACCGGACACCTGGTCTTTTCGACACTGCACACCAACGACGCGGCCAGTGCCGTAACGCGATTGCTCGATCTGGGAATCGAGCCGTATCTCGTGACGAGTTCGCTCGTCGCGGCGCTTGCTCAGCGACTGGTGCGTCGCATCTGTCCCGATTGTCGTGAGCCGGTTCCCGAGGCGCAGCGTCGGAGCGACCTTGCCCAACTTCAGGCCTCGCCGACCGATCGCCCTATCTTCCGAGGTCGCGGTTGTGGGCGTTGCCGGCACACCGGATACCGAGGACGCTTGGGATTGTTCGAGTTGCTGGTGATGAACGACACCTGTCGCGAACTCGTGCAGCATCGCGGCAATGCGGCGGATATCCGCAAAGCGGCACTCGAAGCCGGCATGTCGCTGCTGATCGAAGACGGGCTGGCAAAGGTGCTCGAAGGCTGGACGACAGTCGAGGAGGTATTGCGGGTGACTCGAGCAGTGCGGGATAGCGGAAG
>JALTMS010000060.1:721-1975 GCA_027001345.1 Acidobacteriota bacterium
GACGCGGACGGTGCTTCGGAACTTATCGAGGTCGAATAGCCGATGGCCGTATTTCGTTACCAGGCAGTCAACGGAGAAAAGGCGATCGTTCGCGGTACCGTGGCGGCCGATACGCCTCGCGAAGCCCGCGATGAATTGCGGGCTCAAGGGTTGCGCGTCCGGAGGCTCGAGCCGCTGCGGTCGGCGGGAATGGGAGTGCGGCTGTGGCGAAGTCGGACCAGTCGACATGCCGCTGCCTGGGCGGTGACGGTCCAAGAGTTGGCCATGTTGCTGAAAGCGGGCATTCCTCTGCTCGAAGCACTCGATACGATCGTCGCTCAGCACCGAGGCGGCTATCGCGCAGCACTGTTGCAGGTTCGAGAAAAAGTGGCTGCTGGCTCGAGTCTGGCTGAATCGCTCGCCGAGCGCCCCGATGTTTTCGATCGGATCTCGATCAACCTGGTTGAAGTGGGAGAGCACACAGGGGAGCTCGATGATGTTTTGAGGAAGCTTGCCGAGTTCAAACAGCGACAACTTCAACTCAAGGACCAGGTGCTCAATGCACTTGCATACCCCGCCTTTCTGGTCGTCTTTGGGACGGCGGCGACGCTCTTTCTCATGACCTACGTCATGCCGCCGCTGTTGGAGAACTTGCAAGAGACACTCCCGCGGCTTCCGTGGCCGACGAGAATCGTGAAAGGATGCAGCGACTGGCTCATCCAATACGGACTCTTTGCCGCCGCCGGTGTCGCCGTCACCTTTGCTCTCGCGAGCCTGGCGCTGCGCGTCCCGACAATCCGGCGCCGGTGGCATCGCCTGCTGTTGCGTATCCCGGGCCTCGGACCATTGATTCTCAAGCAGAGCCTTGCGCGCATCGCCATGGTCCTTGCCGCGCTCCTCCGCAGCGGCATGGTACTGACTCAAGCTTTCGAGTTGGCCGGTGGGGCGACACGGAACATGGTGCTGCGCGACGCCATCGGCGCCTGCCGTCAAAGCGTCCTCGAGGGGAAGGACGTCTCTGCCGCGTTGGCTCATTCCGACGTCTTTCCCCCGATGGCGGTTCGCATCTTTTCGGTGGGCCAGGAGAGCGGTAACTTGGAAGAGATGCTCGAGCAGCTCGCGGATGACTATCAGCGTCAGGTCGCCACGCTGTCGGCAAGGTTTGCTGCCCTGCTCGAACCCGTTCTCATCGTTTTCTTGGCTTTATTGGTCGGTTTCGTGCTGGTTGCCACCATCCTTCCGATTCTGGAGGCAGGCAATGTCCTGTGAATCTCA
>JALTMS010000061.1 GCA_027001345.1 Acidobacteriota bacterium
CGCAACCAACGCGATCGTCTTCTTTCCGCTGGTGTTCGTCGATTTCGGTGACAGCGCGATGCAGGCGCTGGTCACGATCCTCGCCCTGGCCTATCTGCTACCGCTGGCCGGTTCGCTGATCGTTGCGCTGGGACTGGTGCCGCTGCTCTCCCGGCGCCTGGCCGCGCCCGCCGCGCTAGGGGCGATCGCGGCTGGCCGCCGCCGGCGTGCCGAGCGTGGTGGGCTGACGCCGCCGGATACGGGCCGCGAGGTTTTCACTTCCCTGCTGGCCGGTGCTCTGCGGCGTCCCGGAGCGTGGCTTGCGGGAATCGCCGGAGCCGTGCTGATCACGGCGGTGGTGGCGACGGTGTGGCTGGGCGTCAACACGGTCAGCGGCAGCACCCGGGAAAGCGACGAGGTCCGCCTTTCTCTACGGCTGCCCGCCGGCACGAGCCTCGAGCGCGGCAGCGCGACCTTCGAGCAGGTGGAGCGAGAGCTGCTGGGGACTGCAGGTGTGGCCAGCGTCTCGAGCTTCATCGAAGAGGGCTCGGGCTCGTTGACGATTCGGCTCGAGGATCCCGAGCAGCGCCCGCCGGAGACCACTGCCGCGAGCCTGCGGGCGCGGGTCGAACGGCTGGTCGAGCAGGATCTGCCCGGCACCCGGGTGTTCCGACCGGGCGAGGATCAGGCGGGTGGTGGCGGCGGCACCGAGCAGACCGCGGGCCTGCTCGGTGCGGGGCCGGCCCGGGTCCGTCTTTCGGGTCCGGATGCCGAGCGCCTGCTGGCGCTGGGTCGGCAACTGGCGGCTCGGCTCGGCGCCCTCGAGGAAGTCGATGCGGCCTGGGTCGCTGGAGGCGGCAATCTGGCCGAACTGCGCGTCGAGCCGCGTCGTGAGCTGCTCACGGCCCTGGGCCTTCCGGTCGAGTCGATCCTGCCGGCGTTGTCGGCCTTCCGGCGAGAGGGGGTGGCTTTGCCGGTGGGAATGGTGGGACAGGACGGCAAGCAGATCCCGGTGACGGTGTTCCGGCAGGGGGCGAAGCTGGATCGGCGGGCTCTCGAGCGGATTCCGCTGAGCACGCCGGCGGGCAGCACCACGCTGGGGGTGATCAGCGACTTCCGCGTGCAGCGCGCCGCCCCCGTGATCCGGCATCGCAACGGAAGGCGCGAAGTCAGCGTGCTCTATCGCCTCTCTTCGGAGCTGCCGGAAGTGGGTCCGCGTCGTGTGGAGATCGAGCGCCAGCTGCGGGCCACTGTGCGCAGCCTGGCGTTGCCCCGGGGCTATACCCTGGAGACCGAGACGCGGCAGGCGGCGACGAGCTGGTTCAAGAAGATCCTGGTTCCCGTGCTGCTGCTGCTGTTCGCCGTGCTGGCCGTGACCTTCGAGTCGTTCTCGCTGCCTCTGCTGGTGTTGCTGGCGCTGCCCCTGACCCTGGTTGGCGCGGCCTGGTCGCTGATCGCCGCCGGCATGCCGGCGGATCTGATGGCGCTGGTCGGCACCCTCGCGCTGCTCGGTCTGACAGTCAACCCCGCCATCCTGCTGGTCGACCGGATGCAGCAGCGTACCCGGTCGGGGGTCTGGGGGCCGGGGGCCGCCGCTCTGGCCGCCGTTCGCGAGCGCGCTCGCCCGGTACTGATGACGACGGTCACCACGCTGGCCGGCCTGTGGCCCCTGGCCCTGGCCACTGGCCAGGAGAACGAAATCTGGCCCCCCTTCGCCACGGTGGTGATGGGCGGGCTGGCGGCCTCGACAGTGCTGACCCTGGTGGTGATTCCTCTGGCCTACGTGCTGCTGCGCCGGCTGGACATGCTCTTCGGGCGGCTCGGCCCCTGGGTCGTGCTGATCTGGCTGGGTCTGACCACGGTGGTCGTCGCTCCCCTGTTCAAGGGCGGTGCGGTGACCTCCTTGACCTGGCAGATCGTCACTACCGTGCTGGTGGCCACCGGCTGGCTGTTGGCGATCGCCCTGATCTGGCGGCGGGAGCCGCCGCCGGAGCCGCTGAGCGAGGCGGGTGCGCCACCACGTCTCGAAGTCCGCGCACTGACCAAGCTCTATGGCCTGCCCGGTCCACTGCGGGCGGCCCTCGGCGCCGAGCGGGAATTCCTCGAGCGGGTCCGGGCTCGCGGTGCCAGGGCCTGGCTGCCGGGGGATGCGGTCGAACCCCTGGCGCGCTACGCCCTGCTCGCTGGAGGCGCCGGTTATCTGGCCTACGCCTCGTCGGGCGGAGTGTGGAAGATCCTCTTCCTCTTCGTCACCGCCGGGCTGCTCGGCCAGTGGCTGCGGCAAGTGCGCCGTTGGCGGGGCAAGGTCGATGACATCGGGCGACAGACTCCCGGCGGCCTCGAGGGCGCGCTGGCCTTCGCACTGCCGTGGGTGGCCTGGGAGGTGGTGCTGTTCCGCGATACGCTCAGTGCCTGGTTCGAAGGCCGGGCGGAACTGGGTTGGCGACTGGCCGGGACGTTGCTGCTGGCCGGGGTCATCGCACTCACCCAGTACGCTCGCCATCTGGCCCGGCACGATCCACGGGGCAGCGAGCGGGAGGGCGGACGTTGGTACGGTCGGGCTGCCTTGCGTCGCCTGGCACGCCGCTGGTTACTGCCCGGGGTGCAAGCCGAGGTGGTGCGCGCCCTGGACCACGCAGAGTTCGACGCCGAGCGAGGCATGATCGGCATTCTCGGTCCCAACGGGGCGGGCAAGACGACGCTGTTGCGCCTGCTGGCCGGCATTCTCGATCCGGTCACCGGTGTGGTGCGTCTCGGCGGACAGCCCCTCGAGGGCCTGCGCCGTCGGCTGGCGCACTGGCTCGGCTACCTGCCTCAGGATTTCGGCCTGCCGGGCAACATGACCGGCCGCGAGTATCTGCTCTACTTCGCGCTGCTCTACGAGATCACCCCGGCGGGGCTGCGGCGAGAGCGAGTCGATCGCCTGCTCGAGGAGGTGGGCTTGGGAGAGAAGGCGGATCAACGGATCGCCGACTACTCCGGCGGCATGCGCCAGCGGGTGGCCATCGCCCGTACCCTGCTACGCCTGCCTCCGGTGATCATCGTCGATGAGCCGACGGTGGGTCTCGATCCCCGCGAGAGGATTCGCTTCCGCAATCTCCTCGCGCGGCTGGCCCGGGGTCGCATCGTGCTCTTCTCGACCCACGTGGTGGAGGATGTGGAGGTCTCCTGCGAGCGAGTGCTGGTGCTCTCGGGCGGGCGCCTGGTCTACGACGGCTCGCCCCAGGGGCTGGCACGGCGCGCGGCGGGGCGCGTGTGGGAGCTGAAACTCTCCGGCGATCGGGCGCCGAAGCTACCGGAGCAGGCCCGCGTGGTGGACGAAACGCCCCTGGGCGATGGTTCCCGGCGCCTGCGGGTGCTCAGCGACGTGGCGCCCGGCGAGCAGGCGAGCCCTGCCGAGCCCAGTCTGGAGGATGGTTACATGCTGCTGGTGCGAGGCACGGCGTGAAGCGGCTGCTTGGCTGGGAGGGGCTCGGAGCCCTGCTGGCCACCGTGCCGCCTTCGGCGCGACAACTGGCCAGCCGGCGGTACTGGCTGGTGGCCGTCGTGCCCCTGGGCTGGCCGCTGCTGCTCTATGCGCTGCTCTTCGTCGGTGACGGCGGCGGAGGCTACACGCCGCGGGCGGTTCAGGGATTGCTGATCGGCCTGCCTCTTGCAGCCCTGGGGATCTTTCTCGGGGTCCGGGTGATCGCGGCCGAGATCGATCAGCGCACCCTGGAAATCGCCTACACCGTCCCCGGCGGGGCGAGTCGTATCTGGACCGCCAAGTTGATCGCCGCCGGGCTGCTGATGCTCGCGGCGGAATTGACCCTGGCAGGCGCCGTCTTCCTGTTGCTGACGAGTTTTTCCTTCGAATCCCTGGCCGCCTCGCTGGAAGTCGGCCTGTTCTTCCTGGTGCTGGCCACCGGTAGCGGGGCTCTGTTCCGCGGCACGATCAGCGGTGCTCTGGCGGCGACGGTGGTGTTGGGGGTGGCCCTGGTCTTCGCGGGTTCCCCCTATTCGCCCTTCTGGTCTCCGACTCTGGTCCCGGAACTCGATCCGGTGCAGCTTCAGGCTCTCTGGTTGCGCAATCGCCTCGGCTACCTGCTGCTCGGAGCGGCTGTCCTGGCGCTGGCCTATTCCCGCGCCGAGCGCCGCGAGCGGATGCTCGGCGGCGCCTGAGGGCTCAGACGATCGTCAGTCCACGCTCGGCGAGCTGCCGGCGCAGGGCCTCGTTGCGGCGGAAGCGCCCCTGGCAGCGCCGACAGACGGGCTGCTGCTCGCCGCTGGCGTCCTCGACCCGCGAGCGAGCGCGGGCCGTGCCGGGACGGGGTTCGCGACAGATGCCGCAGAGGAACGGTGGCCGCGGCTGGCGCTGGCGGGCCATGTCGAGCAGCCGGGAGAGGATCGGGCGAAGGTGCACCGGAACCTCGCAGCGCAGGATCCCGGGCCAGGTGCGGATGCGGATCTCGGCCTGTCGCCCTGCGGGGAAGACCCCGTGATCGAGGGCCCGCCCGGCGGGCAGCCGGGGATGGGCCGGGCAGTGCATGTGGCACTGGTCGAGGCAGATCTCGAATACCAGCACTCGGGCGGCGCCGGCAAGCAGAGCGAAGAGTTCGTGCCACTGGGGATCGACCGCCGGTCGGGGAAAGGCGCATGTCTCGAGGTGTCGGCCCAGCACGGCTCGCAGATCTGCTCCGGCCTGTTCCCACGCGGTGGCGGGAAGGGCTTCGGCCCGATCGAGAAAACCCTCGATCCAGCGCGCGACCGGCGGTGCCAGCGACAGGATGGCCAGCCGGGCCTGCTCTCCACTGGGACGGTCGTCGATGGGAATCCGTGCCAGCCAGACCTCCATCGCTCGGGTCAGGATCCAGGCCAGATCCACGGTGAAGGCCAGATGCCGGTCTGGCGTCCCGTCCTCGATCAGCATTTCGGCCAGGTCGCTACGCTCGGTGGCATCCGGCGTCGGTGAGAAGAACATGTGGCCGGGGTGCAGGCTGCGGGTGACGATGCGTCGCACCAGGGGCAGGTGGCGGAACTCCCGGGTCTGACAGGCGGCGGAAGCCGCCATCGCAATCGCGCCGAATTCGAGCTGGCTGGCCAGGCGGTGGACCACGGTGTTGTGTCGCAGCCGGCGGGAGATGCGCGCCGGTTCGCCGCGCTCGATCAGGCGGTCGATCGCGGTGTCGATCAGCTCTGCCGCTGGGGGTCCGAGGGGCTCGGGTCCTTCGAGGTGCTCCTGCCGCAGGTCGTCGAGGAAGCGGTCGCCGCCGTCATAGAACCAGCCGGCGTAGCCCGGCAGATCCACCAGCAGGGACGAGCGCTGCAGGGCGTCCGGCACGTCCGGGAGGGGTAGGGCATCGGGGGTGACGGGCATCACGTCGGCCAGCGGGTCGAGCAGCCGGCAGGCGTCGTCGAAGTCGGGACAGGCGGGTATCCGTCCCGGCGCGGCGAGACGCCGGGCTTCTTCGAGAAGGGCCAGGGCCTGGCTGATCTCGATGGGGTAGAGTTCGGGCTGGTCGGTGCTGGCTCCCTGGCCGGGCACGTCCCAGTCCAATCCGTCGTAGCGTGCCACCTCGTTACCTACCAGGGCCAGCGCTTCGCTCGGGCCCCGTTCGAGATCGAGGATGAACAGGGCGCAGCGAGGCCGATGTCCTTCGAGGCGAAAATCGAAGCGCAGGGGGAAGGCGCTCGATCCGTCACAGAAGCCCACCCTGGCTTGCCAACCCTCGGGTACGGCCAGTGGCTCGGCGCTGGCGGCGAGCGCTGCCAGCGCGCCGGTGACGAAGTCTCGCTCGTAGGGGCCTGAGGGATGGATCCGTCGCAGGGCGGCCCGTACGGTGGGGTGGGGGAGGCGGATCAGCGCTTCGAGAGCCATCTCGCGCAGTGCGGGGTCGGTCTCGGCCTCGAGCAGCATCTCGAATACAGCGGCCCGGCCCTCGACCTCGTCGAGTTGGTCGTCTTGCAGGGCCAGCCAGCGGCGACGCTCGGCTGCTGGCGCGGCCGAGTAGAGGCGCAGCAAGGGCTCGCGCAGTCCCGGCTCCTCGGCCAGGTGTCGCGCCTGCCAGCGCAAGACCAGGCCGGAAATCTCTGCTCCCGCCAGCAGCTCGCCCTGGTTGAGGCCCAGTACGACCAGCGCGCAGAGCACGCGGCAGGCTTCCGGTTCCTGGCTGTCGGAGGCGATGGCGGCGAGTTGGGTGGCATCGCTGGGGTGGGCCAGGCGGCCGAGAATCTCGAGGGCTGAGACCTGGTCGCCGACCGGATGATGTCGGAGGATGGCGATCATCTGTCGCAGGGCCAGCCGCCGAGAGCGACCGAGGCGCTGGAGGATTTCCTCGAAGCGGCGGCGGCGCCCGCAGCCGCCTTCGACCAGGTGGTCGATCAGATCCCGTAGTTCCCGCCGCAGCGCGAAGGCCTGCGGATCGGGCGTCCCTCCAGCCGAGTCCATGGCCAGCAGGATACCGCCTGGCACCGTCATGCTCCAATCCCGCTCGTCGCGTGCGGTCCTCCTGCCTGCCGGCCGTTTCGCGGTACATTTCAGGCCGATGGATCTTCGGCTCAGTCTGCCCATTCTGCTGCTCGTCGCCGCCGTCTCCCTGGCCGCAGGCGTGGACACCGCCTTGCGCAACGAGAGCCCCGGCTTTCATCTTCAGCCGGCGGGTCCCGCCGCGGGGGGCTGGACCGCGCTGACGATGATCGGGCGCTTCGGAGGCAGTCCCGAACTGAGCTGGAGCCGGGTTCCCCCGGGAACCGAGAGTCTGGTGCTCGTGGCGCGGGACGATTCAGCGGTGGCCCGGGGGAAGATCTTCTGGGCGGTCTGGGGGATCGACCCCGAGCGCCGGGCCCTGCCGGCGGGCCTGCCCCGCCGGGCCCGGGTGGACGGCCTTTACCAGGCTCGGGTGGCGGACGGACGGCCCGGTTTCGCCGCGCCGGCCGTCGAACTCGGCGTGGGCCAGCGGCTGAGGCTGACGCTCTATGCCCTCGATCGACGGCTGGATCTCGAGCCGGGAGCGGATGCCGCCCGGGTCGAGGCAAGCCTACGGGGCCACGTCGTGGGCACTGCCCACTGGATCCTGGGCGGGGGTTGGTAGCGCTCCGCTGAGCACTCCGCTCAAGTGCCCCCGCCGTGCTTCCCACGCAAACGACAGTCCTCCGGTGGTCAGGATCGACACGTAGTAGGCTCCGCGAGCCAGGAGCACCGCCGCGGTGGCGATGCCGGGTGAGATGCCCTGCCCCTGGAGGTAGACCACCTGTGCGGCTTCGGCGACGCCCACCCCGCCGGGTGTGCCCGAGGCTGTCCCCGCCGTGGTACCGACCACTACCGCGAGCAGGGAAACCCACCAACTCACCGGCTCGCCCAGGGCCATCAGGGCGGCGTGCTGGCAGAGTCCGGCCAGCAGCACGAAGATCAGGCCGCCACCGACGCCGAGGAAGATCGCCGCTGGATCGGTGATCAACGCTCCGGTGCCCTCGAGGGCCTGGGCCAGAGCCAGGGCCACGCGCGACCTGATGCCCTGGCGCTCGATGCGCAGCCAGCGGTGGATCGCCGGCCAGTGACGGCGGAAAACGAGAAAACCGCCGGCAAAGCCGCCGGTCAGCAGGGCGAGCAGCAGCAGCGGCCGATAGGGCAGTGGAGCGGCGGTCTGGGCGGCGGCCACGGGCAGCAGCACGCCGGCGGCGATCAGCCAGGCGGCGAAGAGGGTCAACTGGTCGAGGATGTTGGGCCCCAGGTGGCGAGCGAAGCCGCCGCCGAAACGGCGGTTGGCCAGATGGGCCCGAAGAATCGTGCCCCCGACGCGAAAACCGGGAATCACCAGGGTGAGAATCTGAGAGGCGAGAAAGATCGGCACATAGGGTGTCAGGCGTACCCGCATCAGGCGTCGGCTGATCGCGGCGAGCTTGAATGAGGCGACGAAATACCTCGAGACGGTCAGCAGGGCGATCACCGCCAGCCAGCCCCAGCTCACGCCCACCAGGCGCGTGGCGATTTCTCGGGGACCGGCCCGCTCGATCTGCCAGGCGAGGAAGGCCAGCGCAATGATCAGCAGGCCCGCGGCCACAGCCCGGCGCCCGAGGTGCCCACGACGCCGGGGTGGGGCCGGCTCGATGATCGGCGGTTTCATGGGCCGATTCTGAGGCTCGCGCCGCACTCTG
>JALTMS010000062.1 GCA_027001345.1 Acidobacteriota bacterium
GCCAGCAGGCCCAGCCGGGCGAGACCCGGTGAACCCACGATGCTCAGGAATTCCCCGCTTCCTCGCAGATGTCGAGGAGCAGGTCCAGGTCGGGGATCTTCACCGTGCGACCGTCGAAATCAGCAATGCCGTGGCTTTCGAAGTGCCGGATCACCCGGGAGATACTCTCCGGGCGAGCGCCGACCATCGCGGCGATGTCCATTCGCGACAGCGGCAGTTGCAGGGTCAGTGAGCCGTCGTCGGCCACGGTGGCAAAGCGATCTCTCAGGGCCAGTAGCAAGTGCGCGACACGGGCCCGGAGCGGCACGGCGACGATGCGCAGCTTGGAGTCCTCCGCCTCGCGCAGATTGTCGGCGATGCGGCGGAGGAAGCGCACGCCGAGGGCCGGGTTGCGTTCGAGCAGGTGGCGAATGGCGGCCCGGTCGACGAAACAGATGCGACAGGCGGTCAGGGCCTCGGCCGTGCCGCTGTAGCCCTGGGAGGAGAAGTAGGCCAGGTAGCCCAGGGTGTCGCCGGCGTGGAACAGGCGCGCGAGCAGGGTGTTGCCCTGCTCATCGAACTTCCGCAAGGCGACGGTGCCCTCCTCGATGCAGTGGATTCCCAGACAGGGGTTGCCCTGGTAGAAGATCACCTGGCCGGGTTCATAGGAGTTGCAGACCTTCGAGCGGTTGACCTCCCGCAGTTCGTCCTCCTCCAGGGCGCACCATTCGGTGCGGTCCTTGATCTGGCAGGAAAAGCAGTTGGCTTGGCGGGAGAGGGCGCCTCGTCCCCCTGGATTGGGCTTTTCGGGGATCGTCATCGATTGCGGCATCCCATGGCAGCCTCTGGCCTCGATTCTTGATTCAGATCAAGCGTCACTCTGACCCCCATCAAGAGGCAAGTCAAGGGTCTCCCGTAGACTGCCCCGTAAGTTCGGGCCGGGGTCTTGTGTCGGTTCGGGCGAGATTTACCGGGAGAAGGAAGTGGGGTCTGTTCCGGATCCAGTGCGGCGGCTCCTCGGCTGGCGGGACGTGATCCGGGGGATCCGCCCCGCAGGGCAGGTTCTGCTCTACCGGGGGCACAGACCGGGTGGTGTTTTCGTGCTCCTGTCGGGGAGTGTGCTGTTCGAGCGTGGTGGTGGGGGGCTGAAATCGCTTCGCGAGGTCGGCGTCCCCGAGGGTGGAGCCGTGCTTCTGCCGTTGCCGACCGAACTTGATGTGGAATCGCCGGTGCAGATCACCGTTGCGACCGAGGTGGATCTGGTTTTCGTTCCCGGGACGCTGATCGAAAGCGACGAGCAGATCGCCCGGGCCCTCGACAGTCGGGAGCTGCGGAGAGAAGGGCTGCGGGGCCCGAGGGCGGGCTGAGATGGAGCTACGATGAACGTACAGATGGAGTCATTCGTCTACGACGACAAGGTGGTGCGAAAGTTCGTGCTGGCCACTGTCGTCTGGGGCATCGTCGGCATGTTGGCGGGGTTGCTGGCAGCTCTGCAACTGGCGGATCCCCTGTTCAATTTCGAGATCCCGTGGATTACCTTCGGCCGACTCAGGCCGCTGCACACCAACGCGGTGATCTTCGCCTTTGCCGGAAATGCGATCTTCGCCGGCGTCTACTATTCGCTCCAGCGGCTGCTCAAGACGCGGATGTGGAGCGATCTGCTGAGCAACATCAACTTCTGGGGCTGGCAGTTGATCATCGTGGCGGCGGCGATCACGCTGCCGCTGGGGATCACCCAGAGCCGGGAGTATGCCGAGCTGGAATGGCCGATCGACATTGCGATCACTCTGATCTGGGTCGTCTTCGCGTTGAATGTCTTCATGACGCTGAAGATTCGCCGTGAGCGCCACCTCTACGTGGCGATCTGGTTCTACCTGGCGACGATCATCACCATCGCCATCTTGCACATTTTCAACAACCTCTGGGTTCCGGCGACCTGGACCGACAGCTACTCGATCTACGCCGGCGTGCAGGATGCCTTCATGCAGTGGTGGTACGGCCACAACGCGGTGGGCTTCCTGCTGACCACGCCCTTCCTTGGCCTGATGTACTACTACATGCCCAAGGCCGCGAATCGGCCGGTCTTCTCCTACAAGCTGTCGATTCTCCACTTCTGGACCCTGATCTTCATCTACATCTGGGCCGGCCCGCATCACCTGCACTACACCGCCCTGCCCGAGTGGGCCTCCACCCTGGGGATGCTCTTTTCCGTGATGCTCTGGATGCCCTCCTGGGGCGGGATGCTCAACGGCCTGCTGACCCTGCGGGGTGCCTGGCACAAGGTGGCCGAGGATCCGATTCTCAAGTTCTTCGTGGTAGCGGTGACGTTCTACGGCATGTCGACCTTCGAGGGCCCGCTACTGTCGATCAAGAAGGTCAACTATCTCTCCCACTACACCGACTGGACCATCGCCCACGTTCACGCCGGTGCTCTGGGATGGGTCGGCTTCCTGGTCTTCGGCATGCTCTACTGGCTGGCGCCGCGGATCTTCCAGGCCGAGCTGTGGAGCAAGAAGCTCTCCGAAGTCCACTTCTGGGTCGGCACCATCGGCATTCTGCTCTACATCGTGCCGATCTACGCCGCCGGCCTGACCCAGGGCCTGATGTGGCTGACCTTCGACGACGCTGGCCGACTGGCCTATCCCGACTTCGTCGAGACGACTCAGAAACTGATGCCGATGTACTGGGCGCGGGTCGTCGGCGGTGGGCTCTACATCACCGGTACCCTGATGTGCGCCTGGAACCTGCTGATGACCTGGAAGAGGCGGCCGGCGACCTACGAACAAACGGTGCACCAGGCCCCCGCCCTGGCGCCCAATGTCAGGCCGACCGTGGAATCGCCCTCCGATCTCGAGGCCAGTGGGGCCCACGTGGCCAACGTGGCCTACCGTCTCGAGTACTTCATGAAGGCTCGCTGGCATGCCAGGTGGGAGGCTCTGCCGTTTTTCTTCTCGCTGATGGTCGCCCTGGCGGTGATCTCGGCCTCCCTCTTCGAGATCATTCCCACATTCCTGATCAAGTCCAACGTGCCGACCATCTCCAGCGTCACGCCCTACACGCCGCTGGAACTGGCGGGCCGGGAGATCTACATCTCCGAGGGCTGCTACAACTGTCACTCCCAGATGGTGCGGCCGATCCGTGCCGAGACCGAACGCTATGGGGAGTACAGCAAGCCGGGAGAATTCGTCTACGACCATCCCTTCCAGTGGGGCTCGCGGCGCATCGGCCCCGACCTGCACCGCGTGGGCGGCAAGTACCCGGACCTGTGGCACCTGCGCCACATGAAAGATCCGGAGTCGATCACGCCCCACTCGATCATGCCACCTTTCCCATGGCTGCTGACCGAGGATCTGGAGTACGAGAAGATTCCCAAGTTCATGCTGGCCATGAAACGGCTCGGTGTGCCCTACGATCAGGGCGAACTGGACCGGGCCATCGACTATGCCCGGGCCCAGGCCAAGGGTATTGCCGACGGTCTGGTCGAGCAGGGAGAGACTTCGGGGCTGGAGAACAAGAAAATCGTAGCCCTGATCGCCTATCTCCAGCGCCTCGGCACCGATATCAAGAAGGAGCCCGCTGCCGGCACTCCGGCTGCGGTGAGCCACTGAAATGCGGCTGAGCGACATCGTTGGCGCTTCGGGTCTGGTCTCCTGGGCCGAAGCGGGTTTCCTTTCGGCGATGGTTGCCGTGGGATTGATTACGGTTTACACCTTTGCCAGGCGCAATCTCGACCGCTTCGAACAGGCTCGGTTCATGCCCCTGGTGGATGACGATCCGATTGTCAAGAAGGAGGATCGTGATGAGCATGCCTGAGAAGGACAAGATCCTCGATCACAATTTCGACGGCATCCAGGAATACGACAATCCTTTGCCCCGCTGGTGGGTCTACATCTTCTGGGCCACGATCGTCTTTGCGGTGCTCTATGTGCCCTACTACCACTTTGGCCCGGGGGGCACCGTTGCCGACGAGTATCAGGCGGCGATGAAGGAGTACTACGAGCAGCAATCCGCTGCGATTCTGGCGATGGGCGAGATCAACGACGAGGCGATCGTCACCTTCTCCCGCAACGAGGGGGCGATGGAGGAGGCCAAGGCGATCTTCCGCAGCAAGTGCATGGCCTGTCACGGGATGTTCGGCGAAGGGCAGATCGGCCCGAACTTGACGGATCCCTACTGGATCCACGGCGGGAAGCCGACCGACATCTACCGGACGATCCACGACGGCGTGGTGACCAAGGGCATGCTGGCCTGGGGCAATCTGCTGCCGCCGGCAGATGTGGTGAAGATGGCGGGCTATGTCCTGACGTTGCAGGGGACCAATCCCCCCAATGGCAAGGCGCCGGAGGGCGAACTCTACCAGCCCGAGGCGGAGGCCGAAGGCCAGCAGGCCGCCTCGGCGGGGGATGAATAGCGGCGTTCCGAGGCGTATCGTTTTCCCGTTCGAGGCATCTTCGTCTGGGAGCGCGAGCGACAGCAATGGCTCGAGGCGTGGCGGCCGGGGTGGGCGCCCCGTTTTCCGCGTTTCGACGATGCTGGCCGGGGAATGCCTCCGGCGGGCAGAGGAGAGGGGTCGTGAGCGGAGCCGCTCCGATCGTCGATTCCCGGGATCTCTCGCTCCTCGACGCGCGTCAGTCGCGTCAGCCAGTCGAAGGCTGATGGCCGGGAAAGGAGAGCGGGAGTGAGCCGCAACGTACCGGAGGCCGAGGAGCAGGTCCTCTCGACGCTCAATCTCGACGGGTCGCGTCGCTGGATCCGACCCAAGCTCTCCAAGGGGCGCTTCTATCGCCGCCGGCTGGTCGTGGCGTGGTCGCTGATCGTCGCCTTCACCACGATTCCCTACCTCAAGGTCGGTGGGAAACCGCTGATGCTGCTCGACGTGCCCCGGCAGCAGTTCATCCTCTTCGGCAAGACCTTCCTGGCCACCGATACCATGCTGTTGATGCTCCTGCTGGTGGGGATCTTCATCACGATTTTCCTGCTGACGGCGATCTTCGGGCGGGTCTGGTGCGGCTGGGCCTGTCCACAGACGGTGTACATGGAGTTCATCTACCGGCCCATCGAGCGCCTGTTCGAGGGCAGCCGGGCGCGGCAGCTCAAGATGGATCGGGAGGGGGCGTCGGCGGGACGCATCCTCAAGTACGTGGCCTACCTGTTTGTTTCCATCTTCGTCGCGCACACATTCCTGGCCTACTTCGTCGGTGTCGATCAGCTCTTCTACTGGATCCAGCAGCCGCCGGCCGAACATCCCACAGCCTTTGCGATCATGGCGCTGGTCACGTTGCTGATGTTCGCCGATTTCGCCTACTTCCGGGAGCAGGTCTGCATCGTGGCCTGCCCCTACGGCCGTCTGCAATCGGTGCTGCTCGATCGCAATTCGCTGATCGTCGGCTATGACGCCCGGCGTGGGGAGACGCGGGGCCGTCTGGGCCAGCGCCGCAAGGGCCCGCCTGCCGAGGGCGAGAGCTGGGGGGACTGTGTCGATTGCCAGGCGTGCGTGGTGACGTGTCCGACGGGGATCGACATTCGCGAGGGCCTGCAACTCGAGTGCATCGGCTGCACTCAGTGCATCGATGCCTGCGATGCGGTGATGGAAAAGCTGGGCAAGCCCCGTGGCCTGATCCGCTACAGTTCGCGTGATGCGCTCGACGGCAAGAAGACATCGATCCTGCGTCCACGGGTGGTGATCTATCCACTGATCCTGGTACTCGTTTTCGGCATGTTGGCGATCAGCCTGGCGCGCAAGCAGGACACAGACGTGACCATCTTGCGCGGCCTGGGCGCACCCTACACCCAGTTGCCCAACGGCCAGATCTCGAACCAGGTGAGGATCAAACTCGTCAATCGCAGCAATGAGACTCGGCTCTACGCCATCACTCTGGTCGAGGGGGAGGGCGTCGAGATGATCGCGCCCGAGAACCCGGTCCGGGTGCGCGCCGGCAAGACCGAGACCACGGCGGTCTTTCTCAACGTTTCTCCGGGAAGTTTCGCGCGCGGTGAGCGCAGCGTGCGAATTCGCATCCACAGCGGGGACAGCTTCGAGCGGGAGTTCACCTACCGGCTCCTGGGCCCCGAGGGTGGTGAGTGATGAGGTCGAGATGACCCTCAAAAAAGGTTGGCAGTGGCCGGTGTTCATCGTTGGCCTGCTGGTGCTGGGTGTGGGGTCCAACGTCGCCCTGCTCGTGGTGGCCCGTTCGAATCCTTCCTTTGCCGTGGAGGAGGATTACTATCAGAAAGCTCTGGCCTGGGACGAGCACCAGGCTCAGCAGGCCGCCAACCGGAACCTGGGTTGGTCGCTGGCTTTCGAAGTGGGCGAGACCGCATCGACTTCCAGCACTGCCAGGCTCAGTGCCCGGCTGCTCGGTCCCCAGGGCGAGGCAGTGGAGGGAGCAGCGGTGCAGGTCGAGGCATTTCCCATTGCCCGCTCTTCTCATCGGCAACGGGCGCAGCTCGCGGATGCGGGCGGGGGGCAATACCACGGCGAGCTGAAGGTGGAACGGCCGGGCCGCTGGGAGTTCCGCTGGCTGGTGGAGCGAGGCGAGCAGCGCTTTACCCTGGTCGAGACGCGGGAGCTTGTCTGGCGATGACGGCTCTGGTGGTGACGGTATTCCTCGCCAGCCTGGTGGGCTCACTCCACTGCGCGGCGATGTGCGGCCCCCTGGTTGCGGTCTACGCCGGTGCCGACCCTTCCCATGGTTGGCGCCGGGGGCTGGGCCACGTCTTCTACAGCGGAGGTCGCCTGCTGGCCTATGCCACCCTCGGGGCAGCGGCAGGAGGTCTGGGAGCGGCACTGGACCTGGCCGGCCGGCTGGCGGGAATTCAGCGCGTCACCGCGATCGCCGCCGGGGCGCTGATCGCCCTGTGGGGGTTGGTTTCTCTGCTGCAAGCGCGGGGCATCGACGTCGGCCGCCTGGCCTTGCCGGCCTTCGTGCGGCGGATGCTCGGGAGGGTGATGGTCCAGGTGCGCGACAAGCCCCCGATGCTGCGGGCCCTGATCATCGGCCTGGCCTCGGCCCTGCTTCCCTGTGGCTGGCTCTATGCCTTCGTAGTGGCCGCGGCCGGCACTTCCAGTGCGGCTCGCGGTGCGCTGGTGATGAGCGTCTTCTGGGCGGGTACCGTGCCGGTGATGGTCTCCCTCGGTCTGGGCTTGCAGGCCATGGCCGGCCCGCTGCGCCGCCACCTGCCGGTGATCTCGGCGGTGGCGCTGATCATCGTCGGCCTGCTGGCGGTGGTCACTCGGATCGAGAAGGCCGCCGTGGCCGGCGCCGGACGCCAGACCCCCGCCACCGTCGAGCAGGCCCTCGAGCAAGTGCAGGCTGCGGCCGACGAGCCGCCCCCCTGCTGCGCACCCCCATGAGCGAGCAGGAGGTCGGCTGCACCCACTGCGGCCTGCCGGTTCCCGCCGGACTGATCGAGGCGGGAGCCGAGCAGCAGTTCTGCTGCCAGGGTTGCCGCACGGTCTACGGCGTGATCCGACAGCACGGCCTCGACGGTTACTACTCCCTGGCCCAGGAGGCCGAGGCACGGCAGCCTCGGGTCACCGGACGGGCCTACGAGGAGTTCGACGATCCCGCCTTTTTCGAACTCTACTGCCGGCAGATCACCGGCGGCCCGGCCGAGACCGAACTCTATCTCGAGGGCGTGCACTGCGCGGCCTGCGTCTGGCTGGTCGAGCGGCTGCCCCAGGTGATCGACGGCGTGCTCGAAGTCCGGCTCGATCTGGGTCGCAGCCGGGCGCTGGTGCGCTGGGTTCCCGAGCGGCTTGCCCTGTCGCGGATCGCTCGCTTGCTCGATTCCCTGGGCTATCCCGTCCATCCCTACCGGGCCACCGCCGCCGACGAGCGCGCCCGCCGGGAGGATCGGCGCTTTCTGCTGCGGCTGGGTATCACCGGAGCGGTGGCGGGGAACGTGATGCTGATCGCCTTCGCCCTCTACGGCGGGATGTTCTACGGCATGGCCCAGGAGTACGAGACCTTCTTTCGCTGGGTCAGCCTGCTGCTCACCCTGCCGGCGGTGATCTGGGGCGGTGGTGTGTTCTTCCGTGGAGCCTGGGCGGCCTGGCGGACCCGGACCCTGCACATGGACCTGCCGATTTCGATCGGCATCGCCGCCGGCTTCGTCTGGGGGGCAG
>JALTMS010000063.1 GCA_027001345.1 Acidobacteriota bacterium
AAGTGAATGTTGTGATGGCGAGTTCAGTCATCATCTTCTCGGTGAAACACTTCTGCAAGAACTCTGTCACTCGCGTGGCATATTTCTGCAGCTCTTCACTCCCTTCATCCTCCTTGCGACCGCAGGCATCATCATCATCATCATCATCATCATCGTAAGCATCATTGTGCCGGCCGCGCCTTGAACCAGCGGTTCGACAATCACGCCGGCCACGGTATCTCGTGCGTCCTCCAAGAGGTCTTCGAACCGCCGGGCGCACGCATCGAAGGACTCTCCTCCCTCGGGGCAGAAACGTGACCGATGAGATGTCGGCACATCCGCCCAAGAAACGCCGAACAACATGGGACGGAACGGTTCGAAGAAACCGCTCTCCCCTCCCACCGACATCGCTCCGAATGTGTCTCCATGGTAGCTGCCGCGAAAAGCGACCACCCGCGTGCGTTGCGGTTCTCCCCGGTTCACCCAAGACTGGCGGACCATTTTCAGCGCCACTTCGACCGATGTCGAACCGTTATCGCTGAAGAAGACCCGCGTCAACCGATCCCTCAGCATGTCGGCGAGTTTCGCTGCCAGCCGAGCTGCCGGATCATGGCACGTCCCGGCGAAAACGACGTGATCCAAACGGCGCTGTTGACCGGCCAGGACCGCCGCGAATTCCGGACGGCCATGCCCAAGGGTGTTCGTCCACCATGATCCGATCCCATCGAATACCCGGCGGCCGTCGGCCAACTGCAGGTGGCACCCGCGAGCGGCAACGATCGGAAGACGTTCTTCTTCCAGAGCATGCTGCGTAAAAGGGTGCCAGGCATGCCGCCGATCCAGTGCTTGCCAGTCGTCACCGGCGCCCGTCTCGGCATCCTGGCGCCTCTCCACGCATTGCAAGACGGCTTCGGCAAGAGCTCGGCAGACACGATCCAACTTACGGCCAGCGCGAAAGCTGGCCAAGAGAGGAAAGCTCAGAAAGCAGACGTGCGGCAGCATCCGCTTCAAACTGGCCAGGTTATCGGAGTGCTCGTCGCCGCACAAAACCACCGCGGCCGGAGGCGTGCCGTTGTTTTCCAACGCCTCGACCGTCAGGCACGTATGGTTCAATGTCCCGAGAGTCGTGCGCGATACGACCAGCGGTGCCAACGACACGCTCAGAAGTAAATCTCGCCACGTGCTGCGGCCGTGATCCAAGGGGACCAAGAGACCACCGGCTCCCTCGATCACCCAATCATGGGACGACCCGGTCTGTAGCAGCTCCCGAGTGCGGGCGACCAGGGCCGCCGGCTCGGGAGGCTTGCGCCCTTCCAAGGATGCCGCCTGATCGGGGGCTCGCGGCGCACCGTAGATCCACGCCGACGGTTCCGCGGACACACGAGGGCCGCCGAGAGACTGAACGAAGGGGGTATCTCCCGGATCCTCGTCGGCTCCCGTCTGAATCGGCTTCCAATACCGTACGGGACGCCCCAGGAGTGTCAGCCCACGACAAATCGCTCCTGACACGACCGTCTTTCCGACACCCGTATCCGTTCCCGTGACAAAGATGTGGCAGCGTCGATTCTTATCCCGATGGCTCATGCACGAGGTCTCCAGCCACGGACAGACTCGATAAGACGCTCGACTTGAGCATCTGTGACGGCGGCCGTCAACGAAATCCGCACGCGGGACGTTCCTTCGGGGACGGTCGGGGGCCGGATCGCGCGGCAGAAGAATCCGGCATCGAGCAAGTGCTGCGATAGGTCCAACGCAGCCCTTGCCGACCCTACGACGATCGGCACAATGGGTGACACGCCCTCGCCGACCTCCCAGTTCAGGTCGCGAAGCGACTCCCGAAAACGGATGGCCAGTTCGCGCACGCGCCGCCGTCGCTCCACCCATTGCGGCATATGCTGCAACGTATACCATGCCGCGCGTGCAAGCCAAGGAGAAGGGCCGGTCGTGTAGACGAATGGGCGAGCTGCATTGATGAGCGCTTCGCGGAACCAC
>JALTMS010000064.1 GCA_027001345.1 Acidobacteriota bacterium
GCCTGGCCGCCCACGGAGCGCCCCTGCTGCAAGCCGGCGAAGACGCCCTGTTCACGGTCGTCTCCCTGATGACCACCACGGGCTATGCGACCGCCAACTACGAGCTGTGGCCGGTGGGCATGCAGGGACCGATCATCCTGCTGCTGATTCTCGGCGGCATGGCTGGCTCGACGGGCGGCGGTGTCAAGACCCTGCGCACCCTGCTCGCCTTCCGTGGCCTGCGATCCTCTTTCCGGCGCATGGAAAGCCCCCACGCCGTCCGTCCGGTGACTTACCATGGCCGAGCGGTGCCGCCGGAAGTGATGGCGGCGGTCTGGGGTTTCTTCGCCGCCTACCTCACTCTGGCCGCCATCGGCAGCCTGATCCTCAACGCCGGCGGCATCGAGCTGGTCACCTCCTGGAGTGCGGCGCTGACCGCACTGGGCAACGTGGGGCCCGGCCTGGCGGGCGTCGGCCCGACCGACAATTTCGCCTGGCTGTCGGCGTACAACAAGCTGGTTCTGTCGATCCTGATGCTCTGTGGGCGGCTCGAACTCTACACGGTGCTACTGGTCTTCTCTCCAGGCTTCTGGCGCCGCTGAAGGCCGCCTCGGACCGGCCCCCACAGGAGCCCGCGCAGCGAGCGGCGGCCGGCCCCCTCCGACCAGCCCGGGCCCGTTGCCGCCTCGAAGCCCGTTGATCCGATGGAGCTTTGCCCGTATCTCTAGGACACTTCGCCCCGACTGAGGAGGACTCCACGATGCAACGTTCGGCCTGCGTAGCTCTTTCGATCTTGTTGATCGCCTTTGCTTTGCTACCGATGCTGGCGGAAGAGGACCCGCTGACGGCAACCTATATTCACGGCATCACCCCCGAAATCGCCCACCAGGCGGCAGGCGAGGATCTCGACATCCTGCTCGAAGCGATCGCCGACCCGACCTTTCCCCGGCGTGACAACATCGTCGCTTTTCTCGCGCACCTCGGCGGTCCCGAAGCGACTTCGGCCCTCGAATCCCTGCTGTCGAATCCACCGGCAGACCTCCGCCTTCCCGAAGAGCAGCGCGCACTCCTGCTCGCTCCCCAGGCTCTCGGGCGTATCGCAGCCCGGGGGGATCTGCGCGCCCTCGATCTGCTGCTGCGCATGACGGGACCGACCCCCGACGAGGGCCTGCTCGCTGCAGCTCGGAACTTCGATCACCCCGCCACGTGGCGTGACGATCTGATCGAAGCAGCCTTGCGAGGACTGGGCTGGTCCGGCCTTCCGGCCGCCAGAGACCGGGTCTCGGACATCGCCCTCGGACGGCTGCTCCCGGCCGGCATGCAGCGCGATCCCGCCGACGCCGCGCTGGCGGCCCTCGACCTGCTGCGCGCCGTCGAACAACCCGGCGCTCTTCCCTCCCCCAGCGAGGGCATCGCACCGCAGGCCGCGGAGGGCGATCAGTGGGGCGAGGTCGATCCCGGCCCGACCTCCCCACCGCCGAGCGCAGAGGTCTTCGACCCTGCCAGCCGCGTGCACGAAAATGCCATCACCTATGCCAATCACGTTAGCATCACCAACCCGATGAACAACAGCCGTCTCGACGCGGTCCTCGAAGAGGCATCTCTCCGTGCGGGTCGCTCCGACTACTCGGGCGACGTGGGCTGCTGCATCACCGTGGCCCGGAGCGGGAATGCCAAGTCCTTCGGCAGCGCGGGTGACGGCCTGGACGTGATCGATGACAGCGGCGAACTCAACGCGGTACTGAACAACTCCGTGGCCCGGGCCAAGGTCGTGCGTGCCATCAACTGGTGCGGCGGACCGGGTTTCAACATCATCGGCTGCGCCTGGTCGCCGGGCAACGGCATGGCCGTGGTACGTACCAGCGGTTTCGGCACCGAGGCCGTGCTGTGGATCCACGAGTACGGACACAACACCGGCCTGCCCCACGCCGACGACAGCAGGCAGATCATGTACGGAACGGACAACGGCGCCAACCGCGGACTGGTGCAGA
>JALTMS010000065.1 GCA_027001345.1 Acidobacteriota bacterium
TCCACGTTGCGATGCTAAACACCCCGTGGCTGGCCGATGGAGGGTTTATCTTCTGATCAGATGGATCGTGCCTCCGGTTGCCATTGGTGGTGCCCTGGTGTATTTCTGGAGCCAGCTTTCTCCGTCTTTCCGCGCAGCAGTTCTGGGTTAGCCTGCACAGATAATCGATATCCTGGCGTAGCTTGCTTCGCTGCCACCAGTACCGGTTTTCGAGCGAATCGGCGCGCAACGCAAACCGCAGGCAACCTTCGTTGTCGAAGATGCCATGCAGCGCCCAGTAATAATTCAGGCTGTCGTCGGCGACGCCTTCCCAAAGAAGACGGGCGAATCGTGAAGCGTGCTCGACACTCGCTTCGAACATTACGTAGGGTGCGTAGCCAACCACGCGATGACCCTGGCAGGACGCGATGGTTCGGTAGCGCCCGGTGGCATTCAGGGCGTCCACCAGGGGCCGGATCAGAGGCTCGATCTCCGTCTTCATCCCCGGCCCTCCCCGGGCAGCACCAGGTCCACGCCGAGCAGTTCGCTGCCAGGCCAACGCTGGGCGGCGATCGCCTGCGCGATCTCCAGCGCCTGGTGACTGTCGTCCGCCGCCACCTCCAGCCGATGCACGAGGCCGACCTGGACAATGCGCATCGGGTGGCAGCCGTCCGTCGATGTGCTGCCCAGGATGTCCCACCGGGCTGGCGCATGGTGCTCGACCAGCTCGTCGATGGCCTGCTGCAGCTCGCCGTCGATGGCGGTCGAGTCGGCCGAGATCTGGAGGTGATGGATCTCCAGTACCTCCGCACGCCAGCGAGGTTCGTCGCCGGCGACTGGCACGAGGCTCGGCGTGCGCTCGGGCTGGAAGAGATCCGGGTACAAGGGGCCCGGCAGGTAGGCCAGTTCCGTCATGGTGTGTTCCTCCCTTGTTTGGCCTCGGAGGCCTCGGTCAAAGAAGAGAGATCCACGTGCGGCAAGAGCTCGCGGATCAGGTTGAAGATCGCTTCGCGGGGCTTGGGGTTGGCCGTGTGAAGCCAGTGAATGGGGACCCGCGCGGTGGCTGCCTCCCGGTAGGCGACGGCGGACGGGATCACGGTTTCCATGATGGTGATGCCACCCTTGTCGCCTTCGGCCCAGGCGGCCCGCCGCAGGCCCTCCGAGATGTGGCGCGCGTCCGTGGTGCGGTCCATGCGGTAGATCACGCCGTGCAGGTGCCCCACGGGGGCGCCCAGGTGCTGCATGGGTCGCAGCCGTTCCAGCATGCCCACGGTGCCGCGGGCGAATTCGCGCGTGGACAGGATCTCGGGGGGGATGGGGGAGAGGAGCAGATCCGCCGCCAAGACACCTACATCCTGGAGTGGCGAGATTGCCCCTTGCGTGTCGACCAATATAAAGTCGTAATCGGTCAGCGTCCGAATCGTCCCGCGCAGGCGGACCCGACCGTCAGGGGTGTGCAGAATCCAATTCGACAGGGTGCCGCCGGGGTCGTTGGATGGAACGACGTCGAGGCCCGGCACCGACGTGCGGGTGATGGCGTCGGCGGGGTCGATGGTCCCCGTTACGAGTTCCCGGAGACCTGGTGATTCGCTATCGTATTGATTGTTCTTGGGATAGTAGTAGGTGCTGAGTGTAGGCTGGGGGTCGGCATCGATCAGCAGAGTCCGGTACCCCGCGTCGGCCAGTACGCCGCCGAGGTTGGCCGTCAGCGTGGTTTTCCCCGTGCCCCCCTTCGTGGAACATACTGTGATGACAAGCACGTCAAAGCCCTCCGTGTGGTGTGTGGGTCCACACGGTAGAGAGGCTAGAGGTGCTCAGGTTTGACTAACGCTCGGAATTACCTAGAATTCCAACTTGCTTTGCCGACGTAGCACAATTGGTAGTGCAACTGATTTGTAATCAGTAGGTTGGGGGTTCGAGTCCCTCCGTCGGCACCAAAAAACCCAGAAGCCGAACCGGCCCATAGTGGGGAAATATCTTCAGGAGCC
>JALTMS010000066.1:0-1548 GCA_027001345.1 Acidobacteriota bacterium
CAGGCGCCGGCCGGAGAGCAGCAGGTCATCGACGTACTGCCGCTGCTCGTCGTCGAGTTGCGTGGTCGATAGCAGTTCCGCCAGACCCAGGACGCCGTTGAGCGGCGTTCTGAGTTCGTGGCTCATGTTGGCCAGGAACTCGGACTTGACGCGACTGGCCTCGAGGGCCTGCTCGCGGGCGCGGGAGGCCTCGTCCATCGCGCGATGGGTGGCGGTGATGTCGAGTCCATAGAGGGTGACGTAGCCTTCCCCGAGGCTGGGGCAGATGGTGGTGAAGAAATAGCGGGAGCCTGTCTCGATTTCGATCGCTTGCTGACGACCACTGCGGTAGACCTCGTCGAGTCGGCCGCGCCACTCGGGCCTCACCCGCTGGAAGCTGCCGGAGTCGAAGAGCGGGCTGAGGTCTTTCCCCGCGGCGTTGGTGAACAGGACCTCCCCGCTGGTCGCCACACGGATCACCGGGTTGGGGTTCTGTTCGGGGAAGCGGGCCAGGGCGCGGACCCGGGCTTCGAGGCGACGCTCTTCGGTGACATCGACCAGAA
Source organism: Acidobacteriota bacterium (assembly GCA_027001345.1). GTDB lineage: Bacteria > Acidobacteriota > Polarisedimenticolia > J045 > J045 > JALTMS01. Next base: position 543 of record JALTMS010000066.1, read on the forward strand.
TGCCCACCGCCTCGCGGATCGTGCCGTCGTTGCCGACCAGTGGCGAAGCCGACATCTTGACTTCGCGGATCTCACCGTCACCGCGCAGAATGCGCAGGTCGTAGGATCCGCTGTGGCCCCTGGACCGGCGGCGGGTCTCCCGCTCGAGGGTGGCCAGGTCCTCGGGATGTACGATTCTGCGCAGGTCCATCCCCGTGGCCTGCTCCCGCGGGATGCTGACGATCTCGCAGAACGCATGATTGACCAGCGAGAGTCTCTGCTCCATGTCGGCGATCACCACGCCCGAGGGCATCGCCTCGATCAGGTCGCGAAAACGTTGCTCGCTGGCATGGATCGCGGTCTCGACCAGCTTGCGTTCGGTGATGTCTTCCTGGATGCCGACGAAGTGGGTGATCTCGCCGTCGTCCGACCGAAGCGGAGAGATCGACAGGGAGATCCACACCGGATCGCCGTTCTTCTTGCGGTTGAGGATCTCACCGCACCAGTTTTCGCCGGCCAGGATCGTCTCCCACATCGCCTCGAAGACCTCGTCCGCGGTCTGTTCGGAGCGAAAGAGGGCCGGAGTCTGGCCGATGACCTCCTCGCGACGGTAGCCGGCGACGCTTTCGACGGCCGGATTGACGTACTCGATGCGACCCGAGCGGTCGGTGATCAGGATGACGAGCGGGCTGTCCTCGATCGCGCGCTGCAGAAACGGCAGCGAAGCATCGAGATCGAGGGGCTGCACGTGCCGCGGGTTTGGCCGCTGCTGTCCGCCTCTTGTCGTATTTTTCGTCACCTCGTGGCGCTCGCCGCCCAATACGAACCGGACCGAGGACCAATATCGGTTCGCGGAGCACTGGTGTCCACTTACCACCAGCCACGCCACTCGAGGCCGTCGCTGCGGGTTCGGGTAGGGCGCGCGGATCAGCCGGCGTCGGAGCGTGCGCGCTTGCGTTCGACCTCCCTGCGGGAGGCCTCCAGCGTGCGCTTGCGCAGGCGAATCGCCCGCGGAGTGATTTCTACC
>JALTMS010000066.1:1558-1962 GCA_027001345.1 Acidobacteriota bacterium
CGCCGCTTCGAGCCCCATTCGCCGCGGCGGGCGCAGGGTGACGAAGGAGTCGGCGTTGGCCGAGCGCATGTTGGTCAGCTTCTTCTCGCGGACGATGTTGACGTCCAGGTCGCCGGAGCGGTTGCGCTCGCCGACCACCATCCCCTGGTAGACTTCGTCACCGGGTGAGACGAAGATCTCGCCGCGCTCCTCGAGGCTGTAGCTGGCGTAGGCTGTGACTCTGCCGGGCCGATCGGCGACCATCGCGCCGCTCTTGCGGCGGGGAATCTCGCCGGCCCAGGGGCCGTAGCCTTCGAGCTGGCTGTGCAGCACACCGGTGCCCCGGGTATCGGTGAGGAACTCACCGCGAAAGCCGATCAGTGCCCGCGAGGGGCAGACGAACTCGAGGCGCGCACGCCCCGAGC
>JALTMS010000067.1:0-460 GCA_027001345.1 Acidobacteriota bacterium
TGATCAGATTGATGCTCGCCCCGGCGAAGTACATCACCACCAGCGCGGCCAGCAGGCTGGTCGGAATCGCCAGGGTGATCAGCAGGGTCACCCGCAAACGGCGCAGAAAGAAGTAGAGGATGATCAAAGCAAAGAAGGAGCCGATCAGGCCGGTGTCCCGGAGCTGGTTGATCGAAGTATGGATCACCTCACCCTGATCGAAGAGCACATCGAAATCACCCCCATCGGCCAGTTGCGGCTCGTCGCGAAAGACACGCTCGAGTTCGACCCGCACCGCCCGGCTGACCGCGACAGTGTTCGCCTCGCTCTCCTTGTAGACCTCCACGATCGCCGCTTCTCGTCCATCCAGGCGCGAGCCGCGATCTTTCTCCGGGTGAGCGTAGCGCACCTGTGCGATCTCGGAGAGGGTCAGGCCGTCGGCGCGAATCGGAATCCGGGCGATCTCGGCGACGCCTCGGAA
>JALTMS010000067.1:470-8070 GCA_027001345.1 Acidobacteriota bacterium
GGTGATCTCCCTGCGCCTCCATCGCCTCGCGGTCGGGCTCGATGAAAATCTGCTTTTCTTCCACCCCTTCGAGATCCACCTGGGCCACGCCGGCGACACGCTCGAGGGGCGCGACGATGCGCCGGCTCAGCAACCAGTGGGGATCGTCGAGATCGGCGGGCAACTTGATGCCGATGCTCATCACCGGCCGGTTGTTGGGATTGTGGCGGCGGATGAAGACCCGTTCGATGTCGTCGGGCCAGACGGTCGCCCGCAGCCGCTCGACCCGATCGGCCACTTCGTTGTAGGTCTCCTCCATGTCGACCCAGTTGGCGAACTGCACCCAGCACATGGCCGAGTCGTTCGTCGCCCGGCAGGAGATCTCGTCCAGGCCACGAACGGTGTAGAAGGCGTCTTCCAGGGGCCGGAGAATGTTCTCTTCGACTTCCGTGGGGTTGGCACCGGGGTAGGGCACACGGACCATCATGAAGGCCGGGTCGTAGCCCGAGGGGGTGAGCTGCACGGGCAGCTTGAATAGGGAAACACCCCCCAGCAGCAGCAACGCCAGCAGGATCATCAGCACCGTGACCGGGCGATTGATGGAAAGGCGCGGCAGCAGCGAAGAACTCACGAAAAGGCCTCCCGACCGGGCGAACCGCTTCCCGGAGCGCTTCCCAGTCTACCCATCCCGCTCCAATCCGGCCGGAGTCCGAGGACGGCGGCTCAGCGGTCGGCCCCCCGGACGGACTCCAGCGCGGCGTAGGCGGTGGGAATCACCACCAGGGTCAGTACAGTGCTCGACAGCAGTCCGGCGATCACCGTCACGGCCATCGGCATGCGAATCTCGGCGCCGTCTCCCAGGCCCAGGGCCATCGGCAGCAGCCCCAGCACGGTGGTGGCGGTGGTCATCAGGATCGGCCGCAGGCGCACGGCGCCGGCCCGCACCACCGCCTCCTCGAGTCCCTCGCCCCGACCGCGCAGGGTATTGACGTAGTCCACCAGCACGATGGCGTTGTTCACCACGATCCCCGCCAGCATGATCATGCCCAGGAAGACCACCACCGACAGGGGCACGGCAAGCCAGGAGAGCACCAGCACCACGCCGAGCAGGGCCAGAGGCACGGTAATCATGATCAGCAGCGGATGGAGCATCGACTCGAACTGGATCGCCATCACCACGTAGACCAGGAAGATCGACAGGGCCAGCGCCATCCACAGCGAGCGGGTGCTGCGCTGCATCTCCTGCACCTGGCCCGCCAGGCGCCAGCTCGTGCCCTCGGGCCAGTCCATCGCCGCCAGCCGCTGGCGAATCGCCTCGCTGGCGCCTCCCAACCCCCCCTCGGCCAGATTGGCGGAAACCAGCGCCACCCGGCGCTGGCCTACCCGGCGAATATCCGCCGGGCCCGCCGCGATGCGAATGTCGGCCACCGCGGAAAGGGCGATCGGGACGCTCTCGCCCGGGTTGACCACCAGGTTGCGGAGCTGGCGCACGGTGGCCCGGTCGCCCTCTTGCAGCCGCACCACCACGTCGATGCGCCGCTCCTTCTTGCGGTATTCGGTGGCGCTCGCCCCCTTGATCTTGGTCCGCACCAGGTCGGCCACCTCCCGTATGTCCAGGCCGAAGCGCACCAGGGCCCGCCTGTCGTAGGTGATCTGCACTTCCGGCGAGCCCGCCCGGGCGCTGCTCTTGACATCGGCGAGCTGGGGCAGGGTCTCGAGTTCCCGGCGCACCGACTCACCGAGCAGACGGAGCAGCTCCAGGTCGTAGGCTTCGATCTCCACCTCGATGGGCGTGCGGAAGGTGAAGAGCACCGGCCGTGTGACCTTGGCCTCCAGATCCGGCAGGCCGGCGAGTTGCTCGCGCAGGTCGGCCACCACCGCCTCCTCGGCCCGAGCCGCGGAGAGCCCCGAGTCGGCGACGTGCAGGGTCATGCGGGCGGTGTGCTCGCCCTCTTCGGGCGAGCTGTCTCCTTCTTCGGGATCGGCACCCACCTTGAGCAGCACCCGATCGACGCGGGGATCGTCCACCGCCCAGCTCTCGAGGGGAGCGACCGCCTCGAGGGTCTGCTCGACGGGAGTCCCCACCGGCAGTGTCAGTTCCAGGGTGAACTCCCGCTGGTGCACCTCGGGCATCAGCTCCGAGTCCAGCCGCCCCACGCCCCATACCGTCGCCGCCAGGGCCGCAGCCGCCAGCGCCAGCACGGCAGCGCGGTGGCGCAGCGAGGCACGCAGGACCCGCGGGTAGACCCGCTGCAGACCGCCGAAGAGCAGGTCGAACAGGGCCAGAGCGGGCCAGAGCAGAATCCTGGTCAGCCTCCCGAACACCCGTGCCACTCCGGAGGCCAGAGCGGCTACCAGGGCGATGACCCAGGCCAGCATCAGCCATGCCCCTTCCACCACCACCAGCAGAGGATCGGTGAGCAGACCCACCAGCGCGGCGCCGAGCCGAGCCCCCGGGCCGCCGGGCGCGCGCAGGCGCAGGCCCGCGTTGACCAGCACGGCCAGGGCCGCCGGGACGGCGAGCACCAGCGACACGTCGCGGAAGCCACTCGGCCAAGGCAGGGAAAGCCGGGAAGCGAGGCGCACCGCCAGCAGACCGAACAGAGCCAGCGGAGGCAGCGACGCGAGCGCGACGGCGACCCACCGCGCGGGGCCCCGGAGGCCGGGATCCGACAGTGGCCCCAGCGAGCGGTAACGCAGCACCTCCCGCCCGCGCTCGAGCCAGCCCGCGGCACGCCTGCCCGCGGCCTGTTCGGCCCGCAGGCCGAAGAGCCAGGCGGTCAGGGCGGGCACCAGGAAGACCGAGACCAGCAGGCTGGCCAGCAGAGCGAAGACCACGGTCAGCGCCAGGTCACCGAAGACCTGTCCGGCAACCCCTTCGACGAAGACCATCGGGAAGAACACCGCCACGGTGGTCAGGGTCGAGGCCACCACCGCCGTGCCCACCTCGGAGGTGCCGCGGATCACCGAGCGGCGGATCCCATCGCCCTCTTCGCGGCAGCGGGCGATGGATTCCACCACCACGATCCCCGAATCGACCAGCATGCCGATGCCCAGGGCCAGCCCACCGAGGGACATGATGTTCAGCGACACTCCACCCAGGGACATCGGCGCGAAGGTGGCCGCCACCGAGACCGGAATCGCCAGGGCGATCACGCCGGTGATGTCCGCCCGCCGGAGGAAGAAGAAGAGCACGCAGACCGCCAGCAGACCGCCGAGCAGGGCGGTACTCTCCACCTCGCGTACCGAAGCTTCGATGAAGGTGCTGCGGTCGGCCACCAGGTCGAGCTGCCAGCCGTCGGGCAGCAGGGCGCGCAGACCCGGATCGTCGCCCTGACCGTCGATCGCCGCCCGCACCGCCGCGGCCATCGCCACGATGTTGGCGTCGGCTTCCTTCTGGATCTCCAGCTCGATCGCTTCGCGGCGGTCGAGGCGGGTGATCACCTTGCGGTCGGCCCAACCGGTGCGTACGGTGCCCAGGTCGGCCAGGCGCACGTCGCGGCCTCCCACCTGAGCCACCACCAGGTCGGCGATCTCGCCCAGGGAGAGAAACTCGCCGACGGTACGCACCAGGTACTGGGTGTCGCCCTCCTTGATGTCGCCACCGGCCAGGTTGACGTTCTCCGCACGCAGGCGCTGGGCGACCTGCTGGATCGACAACCCGGTGCGGCGTAGGGCCTCCTCGGAGAGGTCCACCGAGACCTGTTCTTCCAGACCGCCGAGTACCCGCACGGCGGCCACGCCGTCGACCAGCTCCAGTCGGCGGCGCAATTCCTGGTCGGCAAAGGTCCTCTGCCGCCGCAGGCCCACCGGTGTGTGGTCTTCCTCCCGGGTCGAGCTGAGCGCCAGGCGAATGACCGGATCCAGCGCGGGGTCGTAGCGCAGCAGCAGGGGCTTGGTCGCCTCCTCGGGCAACAGCACCGTGTCGAGGCGTTCGGTGACCTCCTGCCACGCCTGGTTCATCGGAGTCTCCCAGGTGAACTCCAGGGTCACGTCCGACAGGCCGGCGCGGGAGATACTCGAGATGCGGGTCAGACCTCCCACCACGCCGAGGGCTTCTTCGAGGGGCCGGGTGAGGTTTTCCTCCACCTCCTGAGGCGCGGCGCCCTCGTACTGGGTACGCACCGTCAAGGAGGGGTAGGAGATGTCGGGCATCAGCTCGAGGGGCAACAGCCGGTAGCTGAACAGACCGAAGATCATCACCGCGAGGGTGACCATCAGGATCGCCACCGGGCGGTTGACCGTGACCTGGAAGAACTCTCCGCTGCCCGCCCGAGGACCGCGCTCGTCGGCACTCACGGGGCGGCATCCTCCTCCGTCCCGGCGGGCGCGAAGGCGATCGGGCGGCCCTGCTCGTCCTCGGCGATCACCTCCGAGCCGTCCTTGAGGGCCGACTGACCGACGAGCACCACCAGCTCACCCTCGTCGAGACCGGAGACCACCTCCGCCCGCTGTTCGTCCTGGTAGCCGAGGGTGATCGCACGGCGCTCGGCCTTGCCCCCAGCGACGACGAAGATCCCAGGGCGCTCGTCCTCGTAGACGATCGCTTTCTTCGGAATCACCACCACGTTCTCATGGCGGTCGAGCACCAGCTTGACGTTGGCGAACATGCCGGGGCGCAGACGGGTCGAGGGCCCCGGATCGATGGTCACCCGCACGGTGCCGGACTGGCTGTCCACCACCGGAGCGATGCGCAGCACGTGGCCCGCGATCTTCGTCCCGGGCAAGGCCGGCGCCGTCAGCAGGGCCTTCTGCCCGACATGGAGTTCACCGATGTACTTCTCGGGAACGAAGACCGGCGCGACAATCGAGGCGAAATCCACCATCCGATAGACCGCGTCGTTCTGCCGTTTGAGCTGGCCGACGCGAATCATTCGCTCGGTGATCGTGCCGGCAATGGGCGAGACGATGCGCGTGCGTTCGAGTTCGAGGGCCTTCTGCTTCCAGTCGATCTCGGCCTGCTTGAGGTCGAAGCCGAGGCGGGTGAAGTCTTCCTCGGAAACCAGGTCTTCTCGAGCCAGTTTTTCGGAGCGGGCGTAGTCCGCACGCAGCCGCTCGAGCTGGGTACGGGCCTTCTGCTCAGCGAGTTCCAGCTCCTCGTAAGCCAGTCGGGCGAGCACCTGCCCGGCCTCGACCTGATCGCCTTCCTCCGCCAACACCTCGACCACCACTCCGGTGGCCTGGCTGACCACCTCGACGCTTTCTTCGGCCTCGAGGGTTGAGGAGGCCTCGAGAAAGGCTTCCATCGTGTCACGACCGGCTCGGGTCAGAATCACCGGCACGCGGGCAGCCTTGCCCTCGCCGGGAGGGCCACCCCGACCGGGCCGCCGGCCCGCCATGCCGGGTCGCCCACCGCCCGACCGGCGCCGGGAGCCCTGCTCGGCGGCGGCCTTGCCCGAGGGCTCGCCCGCACTCTCGCCGCTCCCCGGACAGGCGGCCATCAGCGAAACTAGGACGAATAGCAGAAGAAGTGCCCAGACCCCTTTCCGGCCAAGGAAAACAGCAGTCGGATTGCCAGTCGAGAGGGGCACGCCAGCCTCCTGATGCATCCCCGCACCCTCGGGGAACAAACGTGCCTTACTCTACTCTGCCCCTCGACTCCCTGCCCCCCGCTGATCCCGTCTCGAGTACCGGTGGCACAGAAGGGGCAGAGAGCGGTAAGTTCTCGGTCGGGTGGTGGTGGAACCGAGGTGTCTGCGATGGGTTTGAGACTGACGACGACGGCGGATTACGCGCTCCGCGCAATGATCCACATGGCCTTTCTGCCGGCCGAGGAACCCGCGCTCAAGGATTCTGTCGCCAAGGCCTGCCACGTCCCCTCAAGCTTCATGGCCAAGATCCTCAGGCGGCTGGTGCGGGCGGGCCTGCTCTCTTCGACCCGCGGCGCGAAGGGTGGTTTCCGCCTGGCCCGCCCGGCCGCGGAGATCAGCGTGCTCGACGTGGTGACCGCCATCGAAGGACCTCTCGCCGTCGCACCCTGCTCGTCGTGTCCGTGCGACTGCCCCTGGTGCGGAGCCTGCCCGGCGGACGAGGTGTGGCGCGAAGCTCAGGCCAGGGTCGAAGAAGTCTTGCGTCGGCGTACTCTCGGCGACATGGTCAACAACCCCCGACCGGGTGTTCGCCATCTCGGTGAGCGGATCTACGAAGTTTCCAACGGCGAATGCAAGTGGGTCGGCAGCGGCCTGGCGCCGGATCCTTCCGAGGCCTTCTCCTGCCCGACACCCGAACCCGCCGACGAGAATTAACCCTCGGCACGCCAGCGTCGCGGAATGATCACTCCGCCGAAACCCAGTGCCAGCAGACCGCCGATGATGAAGCGTGCGAAGAACCACAGGGTCTGAACCTGCAAGGGATTCTCGCCGGCCGTCTTGTCCACCGGTAGCAGGTTCAGGGAAGGCTCTTCCTGTGGATGGATGATCCGGTCCGAGTCGACGAAAAGGACGCGCACGTCCTGACTGAGGGGATTGCCGTAGATCTCTGCAACAGGGTCGCCAGGGCCGTGGAGCACGCGATTGAGCTCGATGGTGGCGCTATCGTAGGGCGAGACGATCAGCACTTCCCGACCGGCAAGGCGATCGAGGGCACCGGCCATCAGGAAGGTCGCGGCAGCGCCCCCGAAACCGACGACGAAAGCCAGCATGCGGAGATGTTTCTTGATCGGCGTGAACATCGTTCAGCTCCTTGGTCGATGACCATCCGTGGTCGAGTCCTTCGAAAGCGTGGAGTGGGAGGACCCCGGCGACCCGTTCGGCAGGGGGGCGAACCAGGGGCAGTCACCGGAGTCCTCTCACACAGCAGATCCTTCCGTCGAAGGTCGTTCAGCGAGCTGCGGCGAAAGCCAGGATGCGCACCTTCCAGGTGTCGTTGACACGGGCCGCGGCCTTGTTGGGAATCTTGACGCCGTAGTCGGAGAGCTTGATCTCGAGTGGCACGAGCACCCGCACCCACTGTCCCTTCTCCATGCCGGCCTTCTTGGCGGCGGCGACGGGTATCGGTCGTACGTCTGCCGTGACCGTCACCTCCCGGGAGACTCCGTGGAGGGTGAAAGTGCCACTGATCTCCCACTGGTTGTCCGAGACTTTGCGAGCCGAAGTGGAGATGAAGGAGATCGTCGGATTGCTCTTGGCATCGAGCCACTTCTTCGAGCGCAGGTGCTTGTCGCGCAGATCGATCCCCGTGCGCAGAGAATCGACTGGAACTGTCGCTTCCACGCGACCGGTGCCGGCATCGAGATCGGCGACGATCATGCCGCTGATCTTGTGAGTCGAACCGAGAATCACCTCGAAGTCGGTGGTCGATTCGAAAGTGATGTTGGTTCTCTGGTCGCTGATGCCGAACTTGTAGCTTTTCTCGGCTGCCTGGCTGGTGGCTCCGACCAGCAACCCGACGACGATGGCGACGAAAATGGCTTTTTTGACGATTCTCTTACCGAGCATGGGTGATTTCGAAAACATGAGGTTGATCTCCTGTTCGTTTCGGCGAACGCGCCGGTGGTTTCTCGAGGCCGGCGGCGCTGGTTTTCGCCCGCGGCAATCAGTGAGTGCCGCCAGCCCGGCCTTCGTTACACGCGATTTGCGGGTTGCCGACTCGAAAGAGATAGAATGCTGGCGTCTCGCAGGGG
>JALTMS010000068.1 GCA_027001345.1 Acidobacteriota bacterium
CCCACATACCGTATATGTACTATACTCTTTGTAGTATGGCAACCTGTCCCCCCAAGCCATGTCTGCCTGACGCTTTCGGCATCAGCGTCGCCCGCTGCATGCCGTTATACCGCACCTTCAGTTACCATACCTCTATCGCGCAGCGTATCGCGGGAGCCCTGTTCTCCGCCCGGGGCGCGAAGAGATGCCGCGCTTCCACCCTGCACCCTCGGACGGTTCCTCCGACCGGGATGTGGCTTCAAGACATCGCGCGGTCGACTCGACTCACCCCAGCGATGAGCTTCGGGCGCTTTCCATCACCCGGCGACGCTCTCGACGCACGGCTCGCTGCAGCAGGCGCTGGTAGATCCGTGCCGAGTTTTCCCATGACAGATCCTCGGCCATGGCCCGGCGGCGCAGGGCTTCCAGGGCGGCGGGCTGGGTGCGGAACAGCTCGAGGGCGCGATTGCAGGCCCAGATCAGGCCTCCGGCATCCGGCGTGTCGAAGAGAAACCCGTTGCCGCCGTCGGCGTGCTCGGCGATGTCGCGCACCGTATCCGCCAGGCCGCCGGTGCGACGGGCGATGGGGGGCGTGCCGTAGCGCAGGGCAACCATCTGTCCCAGGCCGCAGGGTTCGAAACGGCTGGGCATCAGGAAGAAGTCGGCAGCCCCGTAGATGCGGTGGGCCAGCGCCTCGTCGAAGCGCTCGTTGATCGATACCGACTCGCGCCAGATCCGAGCCAGGCCGTGGAGTGGATCGAGCATGCCTCTCCGGCCGGAGCCGAGCAGCACGAGTTGGGCGCCCTGCTCGACGATCCATGGAGCCGCCTGCTCGACCAGGTCGATGCCCTTCTGGGGGTCGATGCGGCTGACGATGCCCAGCAGGGGCGCGTCGGCCCGCTGGCCGAGTCCCAGTTCCCGCTGCAGCGCCCGCTTGCAGTGGGCCTTGCCGGCCAGCGCATCGGCGTCGTAACTCGCGGGAAGGTGGGGATCGGTGGCCGGATTCCAGACGGTGGTGTCGATGCCGTTGAGGATGCCCCACAGGTCGTTGCCGCGGGAGAGCAGGGCGCCGTCGAGGCCCTCACCGTGGGCCGGCCAGACGATCTCTTCGGCGTAGGTGGGGGAGACGGTCAGCACCTTGGTCGCGCAGAGGATGCCACCCTTGAGCATGTTCAGCGCCCCGAGAGCCTCGAGCATGTCCGCGTCGAACCAGTGCACCGGCAGATCCAGGTCGCGGCCGAGGGCGAGGGGAAAGACCCCCTGGTGGGCCATGTTGTGAATCACCTGGATCGTGGCGCAGAAGTGCAGGGGATCGCCGGCAAAGCCGTGGGCGCGCAGCAGTACGGGCAGCAGGGCGACCGGCCAGTCGTGGGCGAAGATGGCCTCCGGCGGCGGGTCGAGCTGTCGTAGGGCGTTGAGCGCCGCCCCGGCGAACCAGGCGAAGCGCCGGGCATTGTCCGGCCATGAGTGCTGCCCGTCGTCGTAGATTCCTTCCCGGTCGAAGAAGCCGTCGTGGCGGATCAGCAGCAGGCGAATTCCACCGTGGGTCGTTTCGATCACCCCTCCGAGGATCTCCTCGCCTCCGAGGCGGTAGCGCGTTTCCACCTGTGGAGCCGAGCGCAGGTCGAGCTGGTCGAGCACCCTGCCATAAGCCGGCAAGACGCAGGTCACTCTCTCGCCGAGGGCCTGCTGGGCGGCGGGCAGGGAGCCGACCACGTCTCCCAGCCCTCCGACCTTGGCCAGGGGCGCCATTTCACTCGCGACGTGGGCGATGTGCATGGCGGGATTATCAGCGACGGGAGGCTGCCGCGCGAGGGGCGGGGGCCGCGGCGGTCCGGGAGTGATACCGGCAAGGTCCGGGGCGGCGGACCTCCCCGTCCCATCAGGCATAATCCAGGGTCATGGAAGGAGGGCAGGGCCATCAGCGGGGCATCGACCCGGAAGTGATCATTCGATGCGGGCGGGCTGCGG
>JALTMS010000069.1 GCA_027001345.1 Acidobacteriota bacterium
GCCCCGGAGCTGGGAAGAGACGCGCCGGCCCGGTGGCGGGACGGCTCCGCCGGCCTGGGGCTATCCCTATGAACCGTACGGCGGCTGGCCGCAGCCCTATCCCTACGGGGTGTCCCCCTGGATTCCGCCTGCGCCGTCACCGTGGCCGTGGTGAGCCCCAACCGGGAGCGCCCTGCCGGCCGGGATTGTGGCGACAGGCGGGATGGCAGGGCGAGGTCGTGGTCCCCTTCGGTGGTCTTCCTGCTGGCGTTGTGGATGCCTGCGGTCGTTCACGGGCTCGGCAGGCTTCCCGAGTTCTCGGCGACTGCGGTGCAGCGGGCCCCCGACACCGAGCCGCTGAAGATGCGGATCCACGTCGGCCGGGAGGCCGTGCGGACCGAGACCGAGCGTCCCCGGGGCCGGGTGGTGGAGATCCTCTGGCCCGAACGGGGTCGGCGGGTGATGCTCCTGCCCGAGCGCCGGGTGTACATGGAGCTGCCCCTGCGATCCGGCGGGCTGCAGGCCATCCTGCGGGCGGGTCAGGCGAGGGATCCCTGCGCGTGGGTGGCGGGTGAGGCACGCTGCCAGGACCTGGGTCTGGAGGAGGTCCACGGCAGGACCACCCGGCACTGGAGGATCACGGTCCCTGCCCCCGACGGGGCCCGGACCAGCGAGCACTGGATCGATACGGAGCGAGGATTGCCGCTGCGGGAGATCTTCGCCGACGGCACGAGGCTGGAGCTGAGATTCGTGGGCATGGAAGAGAGGGACGGACGGCAGACCGAGAAATGGGAACGGGTACGAACGGGCCCGGACCGGCGGAGCTTCCGCTCCTGGCAGTGGTATGATCCCGGGCTGGGGATCGCCGTCCGCGAAGAGATCCCGGGCGGGTTCGTGCGCGAACTGACCGGGATCCGGATCGGGCCACAGGATCCGGATCTGTTCATGGTTCCGCCGGGGTACCGGCGCGTCGAGGGCCCGCCGGCAGGCGAAGGGCCGGGCCCGGCCACAGAAGGGCACAGCCGATGATCACTGTCATTGCGAACCTCAAGGGGGGCTCCGGCAAGAGCACGGTGGCCTTCAACCTGGGCATCTGGCTGGAGACCCGGGGCCAGCCCGTGGTGCTGTACGATCTGGATCCCCAGTGCACGCTGCTCGATGTCGCGGAGATCCGGCGGGAGGAGGGGATCACCCCGCCACTGCAGGTGTACAGCGACAAGGAATCCCTGGCCAGGCACCTCAGCTACCATCCGGGGGAGGTCCTGGTGGATGTGGGCGCCGCGTCCATCGAATCCATGAAGGAGGCGATCGGTATCGCCAGCCGGGTGCTGGTGCCGGTGCCTCCCAGCCAGCCGGACGTGTGGGCCACCCAGCGCTTCCTGGCACTGGTGGACGAGGCCGTGGGCAGCCGCACGAAATCCAGGCCGGAGCTGCTGGCCTTCGTCAACCGTGCGGATACCCATCACGCGGTGCGCGAGTCGGACGAGACCGAGGAAGCCCTGCGCATGCTGCCCGGGATCACCGTGCTGCCGCAGCGCCTGTACCAGCGCACCATCTATCGGCGTTCCATGAGCGAGGGTCTGGCCGTATTCGAGCTGTGGAAGGGGTCCAAGGCCGCGTCGGAGTTCGACGCCTTTGCCAGTGCCCTGTACCCGGACATCGGCAAACCGCGAAAGGCGCGTTCCCGGGGCGACTGAGCGATGTGGCGGGTCCTCAGCCACGGGTTCACGCTGGCGGCGCTGGCGCTGCTGGCCTTCGGTTACTACTATCGAGACGAGATCCTCTCGACGGCCCCTTCGGAGGGGCAGGGCCTTCCGCCGGAGCCGACCGCGATCACCGAAGCCCGGCCTGAGCCGCTGGTGACAGCGGCACCCGAGGCGTCACCCGAGGCGTCACCCGAGGCGTCACCCGAGGCGTCACCCGAGGCGTCACCCGAGGCGTCACCCGAGGCGTCACCCGAGGCGTCAC
>JALTMS010000070.1 GCA_027001345.1 Acidobacteriota bacterium
GAACACCGGTGTGTCGTCAGTGATCGAGCTGATCGCCTCGATCCGCGCGATCTGCGGGATCAGCGAGGCGTTGGCCTGGACTTTCAGCACTCCGCGGCCACCGGCGGTCGCGCTGGTGACGGTGGCACCCATCTGAGCCAGAAGCTGGGCGACGGGCTCGAGGGGCTCACCGGGGAAAAGGTTGATCTGCAGGTCGAAGACCGGCGAAGCCGCCTTTTCGGGGGTGGTGGTCCAGGTCGTGCCCACCGTCGGCGCGATGCGATAGGCCGGGTGGTAGGGCTCGAGGAACTGCAGCAGGGGCGACGAGGACACCAGGTTGTAAGCCGCCTGGTCCATGCGCAGGATCAGGCCGTTGACCGGTACCTGACCGACGATCTCGGCGCCCTGTGACGCCAGGGTCTCGGCAAAGGGCTGAGCCAGGGCCGAGGGCCGGAGCTGGGCCAGGAAATACTGCTTGGCGCCGCTGGCCAGGACGTTCAGGCTGCCGGTCAGATCAGCGGGAAGCGCAAGATCCTCGCCGATGCGGAAGCTGCCCACCGCGGTGCGCAAGACGTTGTTGTCGCGCATCGAGGCACGGGGCAGGTCGCCGTAGTAGGGGCCCGTGGTGTAGGGCCACCAGGCGACGGTGCGCGGGAAGAGAGTCGGTTGATTGGGACCCTCCTCGCGAGCCGTCACCTGCTTCGGCGAAGGACTGGGTGTGGTGGACGTTGCCACCACGCTGGACAGAGACAGCGCCCCGATACACAGGATGATCATCATCCATCTCAGGGCTGCCGACCGTTCGTGCATGACCTCCTCCTCCAGGAGAACAGCGAATTGTGAACTCCCACCCCCCTCCGGGGCGGGCAACAACGGCACCGGACCCGGTTGGAGCCCGGTGGGACACGGACCACCTGTCAGGGGTGCGGCGGCCATTCGGGACGTGTGGCGCGCGCGCCCGGACAGACGTCAAGGCGCCGTGAAGCTACGATGATGGCCAGCCGGCGTCAAGCGATATTCACCGCATTGTTGAGCGCGAAAACCCCTTGATTTCATGCGAGTTTCGGCGCTCGAGCGGGCGAACTGCAGGACAGGCGCCAGTTTAGCTCTTCCTGCGGTAAGCACCCCGCGGCGAGCCTCCTCGGGAGGCCCGCACGCGGCCCCGAACGCCCCCCTGGAAGTGGCCGAGAACCGGGGCCGCGCTATGGTAGTCGCCACGGCTCCCGGAGCCCGTTTTCGCCGACCGGGAAGGCGCTGGGAGCTGCTGCGAAAGAGTGAGGACCGAGATGAACATCTCCGATCAAGACACGCAGAAGCTCGAGCAAAAGCTGGAGCGGCTGCGCGCCTGGCTACGAGCCCATCGCCCCCTCGTCGTTGCCTACTCCGGCGGAGTCGACAGCGCCCTGCTGACCCGGATCGCGGTCGATGAACTCGGCGAGGAGGTTCGGGCTGCCCTGGCCGTGGGGCCCTCGCTGCCCCAGCGCGAGCGGGCCGTTGCCGAGCGGATGGCACGGGAGATGGGAGTCAGGCTCGAGATCCTCGAAACTCGGGAATTCGAAGATGAACGTTATCTTTCGAACTCGGGTGATCGCTGCTACTGGTGCCGCAGCGCTCTGGTCGAGGCCCTGCGGCCCTTCGCCGAGCAGCTCGGTGCGCACCTGGCTTACGGGGCGGTGCCCGAGGATCTGGGGGACGACCGGCCCGGGATGCGGGCCGCCGCCGAGGGCGGGGTCGGTGCGCCTCTGATCGAGGCCGGCCTGACCAAAGAAGATGTGCGGGAGCTGGCCCGTCGCTACCGACTCGAGGTCTGGGACAAGCCGGCGAGCGCCTGCCTGTCCTCCCGGGTCGTGGTGGGGGAGCGGGTCACGCCGGCCCGGCTGGCTCGCATCGAGAAGGCGGAGGACGGACTGCTGGAACTCGGCTTCCGGCAGGTCAGGGTGCGCGACCACGGCAAGTTGGCGCGGATCGAGGTCGGAGCCGACGAGATGGACAGGCTGCTCGACGCCTCGCTGCGCCGGAGCGTGGCCACCATCGTGCGCGGCGCGGGCTTCGAGAAGGTGGCGGTCGATCTCGAGGGCTATCGCCCGGCGGGTTCGATGGGGCGCCTGCCGGCCGCCGAGTGAACCTCTCCTCGCGCCGTCCAGCCGCGGGCCTCATCTCTCCCGCTGGTGGCTTCCAACAGCGATGGGAGGATGGCGGGCGGTCCTGGGGGAGTGGGGCCAGGCCCAGACCACCAGGCCGCGCAGGGCGCTGGACGGTAGAGGCCCGAAGCGGCGGGAGTCCCAGCTTCTCGCGGCGTTGTCGCCGGTCAGGCGGAAGAATCGGCCCTCGGGCGTCGAGACAATCCTATCGACACGTTTGATGACGAGCTGCCGGAGTCCGCTGCCCTCCGGCGGCGGCACTTCCGCCAGAACCAGGTCGCCCACGTCGACCAAGCGCGCAACCCCCAGGGGTGTCAGGGCCAGCACCCGGTCTCCGGGCTCCAGGGTCGGCGCCATGCTCCGGCCTCGCACCAGAACCATCCGGGGTCCGAGGGTGGCGCCGACCAGGCCCGCTCCACAGGCGGCCAGGGCCAGGGCGACGATCACCTGTCGGGCGAGCCCGAGCGGATCACGGGATCCCATCAGTAGAGTTCCTCGGCACGTTGGCGGCCGAGCCCCTCGCCGATGAGCTGAAAGGCAAGCACCGCGAGAAAGACCACCAGGCCCGGGAAGAGCACCATCCACCAGGCGCTGTCCACGTGGGTCATCCCGTCACGCAGGAGATTGCCCCAGGAAGGTTCGGGGGGCCGAACGCCCAGACCGAGAAAGCCCAGGGCGGCCTCGAGAAGGATCGTGCCCCCGGCGATGAAGCTGGCGGGAACCAGGGCCGGGGCCAGGGCATCGGGCAGCAGATGCAGCACCAGGGTCCGCACGGGACCGGCCCCAGCGGCCAGAGCCGCGAGATGGCCGTCGGAACCGAGGCGCCGCCGGACCTCCACGCGAACGAAGCGAAAGAGCATCGGCCAGGAGAAGAGCCCGACGATCATGCCGACCCGGACGCCTTCGGGCAGGGCCATCAGGGGATGCTCACCGGGCAGGCCGACGAGCACCATCGCCCCGATCAGCGCGGGGAAGGCATAGACCAGATCGGTGCCCCGGCTGAGCAGAACGTCGATCCAGACCGGAGACCTCGAGGCGAGGGTGCCGAGCCCCACCCCCAGCAGCAGGGCGACGCCGGTGGCGACCAGGCCGGCGAGGAAACTCGGACGCCCACCGGCGAGCAGCCGGGCCAGCAGGTCCCGCCCGAGCTGGTCGGTGCCGAGGGGATGCTCGAGGGAGGGTGGGGAGAGGATCTGGTCGGTGCGAATCGCCAGCGGATCGAGGGAGAGCAGGGCCGAGCCCAGGCTCACCGAAGCCAGCAGACCCAGCAGCAGCAGGCCGGTGGCGAGCGCCGGGGTGCGATGGCCGGAGGCGCTCATCGCTCGGAGACCTGGTGCCGCAAGCGCGGGTCGGCCAGGCGTCCACCGAGGTCGGCGAGCAGGCTGCCGGTGACCGTCAGGCTGCCGATGACGACGGTCATGGCCAGCACCACGGGGTAGTCCCGAGCCTGGATCGCGACGACGAAAAGGCGACCCAGGCCGGGCCAGGCAAAGAGTGTTTCGATCAGCACCGCGCCGCTGACCAGCGAGGGCAGGACGAGCCCGGCGAGGGTGATCAGCGCGACCAGCGAGGGCAGGATGCCGTGCCGCCAGGTGATGCGGGCCTCTGTCAGTCCACAGGCGCGGGCGAAGAGGGTCTGGATCGAGTCGAGTCCTTCAGCGGCGGTGTTGCGGGCGAAGCGGGCATAGAAGGCCAACTGGTGCAGGGCCAGACAGGCGGCCGGTAGAGCCAGGTGGTGCAGCCGGGTGCCCAGGCCGCTCGCGCCACTGGCCGGCAGGCGTCCATAGAGCGGGACCACGCTCCAGTGCACCGCCAGCAGTGCCTGCAAGAGCATGGCGAGCCAGAAGATGGGCAGCGCGTAGAGCGCAACGAGCCCGACCAGGGCCGAGCGATCGAGCAGGCTCTCGCGCTTTCGGGCCAGCCACCAGCCGAGCGGCAGAGAGGCCAGCAGGGCCAGCAGCGTCGAAGCGATGGACAGCTCCAGCGTCGGGCCGAGACGGTGGGAGAGTTCTTCGGTGACCTGCCGCTGGGTCCGCAGGGAGCGGCCCAGGTCTCCCCGCAGGGCGTTGTCCAGCCAGCGGAGATAGCGCGCTGGTAGCGGTGCGGCCAGACCCAGTTCCTCGACCAGAGCCGTGCGCCGTGCCTGGTCGAGGGCGCGCCCCCGTCGCTGGCTCTCGAAGGCGGCGAGTGGATCGCCGGGAAGCCAGGCGAAGACGGCGAAGGTGACGAAGGAGAGGGCCAGCACGGTCAGCAGCGCTCCCAGACAGCGCCGCAGGGCGTAGGCGAGCATTCCCGCCGTGGCATGGCGGGACGGGCTCAGGGCCTGCCTCCGTCTGCAGCCCAGTGCCAGGCCGCGGCTCCCGGGATGAAACGCAAGGGGCCGAGGGGGCTGGTTTCGAGGCCCTCGAGTCGTCGGTCATAGGCCAGGGGAGAGGAGGGATAGAAGAGCACCGTCACGGGTTCGATCTGGTGCAGCCGCTGCTGGAGGCGGGAATAGATCGCGCGCCGAGCCTGGCGGTCGAGGGTCCGGCGCCCTTCTTCGATCAGGGCGTCGATCTGGGCATCTGCCACCTGGGCATAGTTGGCCCGGCCCGTGGTGCGCTGGTTGGAGTGGAACAGGTCGTAGACATCCGGATCGACGTCCAGTCTCCAGCCCATCATCAGCGCGTCGTAGTCCCGCTTGTCCCGGGCCCGATCGAGAAAGACCGCCCACTCGTTCGCGTCGAGGGTCATCTCCGCGCCCACTGCGGCGAGTTGCTGCTGGACGAACGCGGCGATGCGCTCGGTCTCCGCCGAGCCGAGGGCGTACATCAGGCCGAATCGGAATGCCTTGCCATCCCGGTCCAGCACCCCGTCGCCGTCGCTGTCGTGCCAGCCTGCCTCGGCGAGCAGGGTTCTGGCCCTCTGGGGATCGTAGGGCCAGGGCTCGACCGTCTGATCGAAGGCCCAGCCGTCGGGGTGGAAGGCCGTCGCACCGGTTTCGCAGAGGTCATCGAACAGACGCGTGAGTTCTTCGCGATCGATGGCCATGGTCATCGCTCGGCGTACGCGTGGATCGTGGAACAGGCTGCCCGGGCCGTCGTCCTTCCAGGCGACGAAGAAGAAGTACAGGATGCGGTACTGGGTGATCGCCAGGCGGCGCTGGAGATCTTCGTTTCTTCGGAAGGTGCGCACCTGCTCGGGCGTCAGTCCTGTCATGTCGAGCTCGCCGGTCTTCAGGGCCTGATAGCGAGTCGTACGGTCAGGGATGATCTCGAAGACCAGTCGTCGCAACCTGGGTGCCGCGTAGTGTTCGGTGTTGGCTTCGAGAACGAGGCGAGCGCCCCGGTCCCAGCTCTCGAAACGCCACGGGCCACAACCCACGAGCTGAGGATCGTCGAGCGGGCGATGGGCGGGGATCAGCGGAACACACCAGGATCCGAGGGCCGGGGCGAATGGCTCGTCGTAGTCCACCACGACGGTCCAGCGATCCGGTGCGCTGACCCGGGAGGCCGCGCTCATCGCGGCCGACCACGCAGAGTTGCCGTGGGTCGGATCCGTCAGCACCTTCCAGGTGTGCACCACGTCGGCAGAGGTGACAGGTTTGCCATCGTGCCACAACGCATCCCGGCGGAGTTCGAAGGTCAGTTGCCGGTGATCCTCACTCCACGTCCACTGGGTCGCGATCCGGGGGACCGGCTCGAGAGATGCGTCGAGACCGACCAGTGCGTCACCGATCAGCTCGGTGAAGACCAGAGACCAGAAATCGTGGGCTCGAGAGAAAGAAAGCGTGGCAGGGTCGGCCGGCATCGCAAGACGAACCGTGCCTGCACGATCATCTTTCGAGCCGCCGGCGGAATTACAGCCCGTCGCAGGCAGCAGTCCCGCCAGAGAACTCAGTGCCAGGACGATCAGAAACGCTGGACGGCCAGCTTGTCGGCGAGCCACTGGGCGATCTCCTCGACGGCGGGAGAGGGAGGCATGATCAGATCATCTCCGCTCTCGTAGGTGTCTGTGCAGAAGACCTGGCGTTCCCCGGTGCCGTAGTTGACCAGCACGTCGGCCTGGACCTTGGAGCGAGGCACCGCCGAGCAGATGATCAGGGCGGGGCGCTGGCCGTAGGAGCCGAGATCACGGTCGGGATGGAAGCCGGGGGCTGGAGCGACCGGATCGACGATCACCAGCCCTTTGACCTCCGGCAGCCGGCCGGCCAGGGCGCTGGCGACCTGGCCTCCCTCGGCGATGCCGACCAGACCGAGTCGGCCGAGGTTCAACCGGGGATGTCCACTGAGGTGGGCCAGGACCTGTCGCTGGTCGTCGACCAGTTGTCGCAGCTTGGCTCCGCGTGCCACAGCATAGGAGAACACCTCCATACTGCTGGTCATCTGCGAGGCTCCGTGGCCACGCAGGTCGATGGCCAGCGCCGCCATGCCGGCGCCGGCGAGAGCATCGGCCAGGTCCACCATGCCGTCGCGATCCTTACCCAGTGCGTGGAGCAGCAGCACCACGGGCAGCGCGCTCTTCTGATCGGCGGGAAGCACCAGCAAGCCGTGGACGATCAGGCCGTCCTTCAACTCGACTTCGACCTCCTCGTCGACCGTGGCCGGCAGGGTGGAGGTCGGTGCGGGGACAGGCAGCGTGGTCTGCTCCGCCCAGCTCGGGCAAACCAGGATTCCGACGATCAGGGCGACGATGGAGTGCTTGAACTTGAACATCAGTGCTTGGCTCTCCCGCCCGCGAGTTTAACTCGGATCATGCCCGAGCGCTTCGGCTCAGACGCCGCAACTGGCGGCTGGCCGGGCTCTTCGAGCCCTCTGGCCCGCCCCCGGCGTTCGATGGCCGGCGTACGGACCGACCGGCGGCCATTTGCGATGTTTGACCTCGATGCTTGATGCACGAACCGGGCTGACGCGCCCGCGGGGGAGCAACCGGCTATTCGAATTCACCGGGACTCGGCGCCCGGCGGGACCAGATCACGTCGCTCGCGCCGAAGGCCATCACCGCATTGCCACCTCGTCGGTGGGCCTGTTCGAGGGCTTCGAGAGCCCGGCCCAGGAGGTCATCGGCCGAGTCGATGCTGCGTGACGGGAAGGCTGCGACGCCGACGCTGACCGGCAGGTGCAGGGGAGTACCGCTTCTCAGCGCCGGGAAAAGATAGCCTTCCGCGGCGGCCCTCAGACGCGAGGCGGCGGTCAGAGCGCCCCCCGCGTCGGTTTCGGGGAGGATCATCGCGAAGCGCTTGCCGGAGAGCCGACCGAGCAGGTCCACGTCACGTACCAGACCGCGCAGCAGGTCGGCCACGCCCCTGAGCGCCTGGTCACCGACATCCATCCCGAAATCCCGGTTGATCGTCTCGATGGGATCGGGCTCGACCACCAGCAGACCCAGACTGCGCCGGTAGCGAGCACAGCGGTCGAACTCGTGTCTGAGCAGCTCGAGCAGCCAGCGGCGACCGATCAATCCTGTCAGAGAATCGAGACGTGGCGCCCCTCCGAGCCGGGAGCGCCGGGCGAGGGCGTCGAGGCGCAGGGCCACGGTGCTGGGGCCTTCTCCGGCTCGAATCCAGATGTCGGCCCCTGCCTCGAGCGCCAACAACCCGGCCTTTTCGTCACCCCAGAAGGCGACCGGCAGTGATCCGGCCTGAGGATCGTCGCGCACCTGGCCAATCAGGTCGGTGGCGCCCTCGGGGCCGGTGACGATCAGCACGTCGCACGAAGAGGCCAGCTCCGCGGCGCTGAGTGGGGCGGCGGGGGTCAGGCTCTCGGTCTCGTGTCCTCGCTGGTTGAGGAAGTGGAAGACCTCCTCCGTCCAGCCGGCTGGTAGATCGAGAGCGACGATCTTCATGGGCTGGCTTCCAGTCGCTTCGCAGCCGAGCGTCGCGCGGCTACTCGTCGCCGGCCACGGCGACGG